>NZ_JBHXTG010000029.1:0-91109 GCF_042677465.1 Kitasatospora sp. NPDC127111 | reverse complement strand
GTCCGGACAGGCGGGAACGGCGCCCGGGGTCACCGCGCGAGCGGGTGACCGGCTGCTGCCGTGCGCGACTAGCTGATCGTGAAGATCAGGCAGGTCAGGATGAGACAGGTGTACTGGCAGCCGCCGCCGTGGCCGGTCAGCTCGACGGACTCGGTCTCGGGCAGCTCCTGCAGGGCCGCGAGGTCGGTCTCGAAGTCCACCATGTTCTCCATGATCGGGTTCCTCCCCGGGTGCTGACGCCCGCCGCGACCTGCGGTACGGGCGTTCGGTGGTGCGCCCCGCGGCGGCCTCCATCCACCACCGCGGGTACCGCCCCGGGCCCGTCGGGCCCGGGAGTCTGTGTGGGCAGGGCCGGGTGCTATCCCGGCCGGCCGGTCCGCAGGAAGGCGGCCAGCAGCTCGTGCAGCACGGCGGCGCCGTCCTCGGCCAGCACCTCGTGGCCGGCGCCGGCCGCCTCGACGTAGCGGAAGTCGGCGCCCTCGCTGCGGCCGATCCGCAGCAACTCGTGCCGCAGCGAACGGGACTGGCTCACCGGGACGACCTCGTCCCGGTCACCGTGGACCACCAGCAGCGGCGCGCCGATCCGGTGCGCGAGCTGGAGCACGTCACGCGGGCCGCGGGCGTCGGCGATCGGCTCGCCGCCGCCCAGTCGGGTGGTCAACGCCCGCACGGGGGGCGCGGCTTCGGCCAGCAGCCGGGCGCCGGAGAGGAACGGCGCGACCACCGCGCACCGCGCGACCTGCTCGGCCGGCGCGTGCGCGGCCGTCAGCAGGGCGAGGAACGCGCCGTAGCTGACGCCGAACAGGGCCGGCGGCTCCAGGCCGAGCGCGGCGCGCTGACCCGCGAGGGCGTCCAGCAGGTACAGGATGTCGTCGAGGTCCGGCCCGCCCCAGGCGCCCCGGATGGCCATCGCGTGCGCCACCCCGTAGCCGGTGGAGCCGCGTTGGTTCGGCGCGAGGACGGCGAGGCCCTCGGCCGCCATCCGTTGCAGCGCGGGGTCGAACTCCAGCCGCCAGGCGTCCGCCGGGCCGCCGTGCAGCGCGAGCACCAGGTGCGGGCTGCTCAGCCAGGCGTCACCGCCGTACACCACGGCCTCCAACGGGCCCGCCGGACCGGCGAGTTCGAGACTCTGGGCCGGGTGCCAGCGGCCGCCGTCACCGGGCTGGGTGGAGCCGTCCAGCCGCCAACCGGCCGGGGCCGCGGCCCGCGGGGCGCGCGGCACGCCGGGCTGCCAGGGCAGGATGGTGTCCCGCCAGGGGGTCGGCAGGCCGGAGGCGGGCTGCCCGCAGCCGAGCGGGGCCAGCTGCAGCGGCAGCGGTAGCGGCATCGGGCCGGACCCGGCGGCGGCCGGCCCCTGGGCCAGCAGCGCGTCCACGTCCAGCGTTGCCAGCGCGGCCGGGTGGTCGGGGGCGGAGTACGGCATCCGCAGGCCGGCCTCGGACCAGTGTCCGACCGCGCCGAGCCGTCCGGCCGGCACCGGCAGCGGGTCCAGCCGTCCGGCGGCGGGCCGCCACACCGCCAGCGCCGAGCCCGCGCCGTGGTCGATCTGGATCACCACCCGGGCGCCGTCCGGCCCGGGCCGCACGGCCACCGGGCGCAGGAACACGCCCGCCACGTGCAGGCACTCCGGGAACCGCAGCGGTTCGCCGCCGTCCAGCACGCCCCAGCCGAGCCGGTCGGTGCCGGGCGCATCGCTGCGGACGATCGCGAAGCGGCTGTCCGGGTCGAACAGCACCAGCCGGTCGTTGCTGTGCTCGCCGATCTCCAGCAGCGGGGTGACGGCGCCGCTGCGCAGGTCCAGGACGACGGTGCGGACGGCGCCCTCGCTGACCCGGTCGAGCGCCAGCAGCGCGCCGGTGTGGTCGAGCCAGACGCCGCCGCCGTGCAGGCCGGGGATCTCGGCGACCTGCCGGGGCTCGCTGCCGTCGGCCGTCACCAGCCAGACCGTGGTGGCCGGGCGGGTGTCGCTGCCCAGCGCGACGGCGACCGGGGCGCCGGGCCCCGCCGGGGCCTGGGCCGGAAGCGGCAGCACCCGCAGGCCGGGGCGCTTCAGGGTGGCCAACTGCCGCTCGGTGGTGGCCGGTTCGTGGCCCGGCGCGGCGGCGTCGAGCACCACCAGGTCGTGCCGCTCGCCGTCGTGCCGGCAGACCAGGACGGAGCCGTCCGGGAGCGCGACCAGCTGCGAGCGCAGGTGTTCGGACCGGTTGCCCGGCAGGGTCAGGGCGAGCGGGAGGGCCGGGCCGCTCGCCGGCAGTCGCCAGCTCTCCGCGTACCAGCCGCCGTCGGCCGCGGAGGCGAGGCAGGCGGCGTGGCCGCCGTCGGCGGCGAAGGTGAAGCTGAGACGGCGCAGGGCCTGCGTCGCGGTCCGGGTGGCCACGGTCATGTCGCCCTCGCCTCGTCGGGACCGCCGTGGTCGTCGGGACCGCCCGGGCCGTCCGCGCTCGGGCCGTCCGCACCCCGACCGTTGGCCTTCGGGTCGTCCGCACCCCGGCCGTTGGCCGTCGGGCCGTCCGCGCTCGGGCGGGCCGCTGCGGGTGGCAGTCCGGGGGCGCCGGCCGGGAACGACGGCGGCACCGGGTCCACCCAGAGCCGGGGGCCGCCGTGCCGCAGCCGCAGCAGGAAGGCGAGCGCACCCGCCGTGCCGGTCCCGTACGCGGCGGCGCAGCCGGTGCCGGTCTCGTCCGGCAGTACCAGCAGGCCGTTCCGCAGCGCCGTCCGGGCGGTGATCAGCTGGCCCAACTCCTCGGCTCCGGAGCGGAAGTCGGGAGAGCCGGTGGCCTCGGCCAGGTCGAGCAGGTACTCGCCGTCGCCGGCCAGCCCGTGGCAGGCGCTGACGCCGCAGTGCCAGCGTCCGGCGAGCACCGCCCGGCCGGCGGCGAGGGCGAGTTCGCGGGCGCCCGCGTCGCCGGTGACCTGCCAGAGCCGGAGCAGGAAGGTGCCCGCGCCGGACGAGCCGCTGCACCAGTGGGCGAGCCTGACCTGCTCGGGGTCGTCGGCGTCCTGCGGCCACCAGGCGCTCTCCTCCGCGCCGGCGCCGAACTCCCGCCGGACGGTGGCCGCGAGCGTCCGCCCGGCCTCGGCGGCGCCGTCGAGCAGCGCCCGGTCGCCGGTGGCCTCGGCGGCGGACAGCAGGAACGCGCCGACGCCCGCCACCCCGTGGGCGAAGCCGAGGTGGGTGATTCCGGCGAGCGCCGAGTCGAAGTCCTCGGGGACGGGCCAGACCGTGCCGTACGGCGTCGGCCGGCCGGCGGCGAGCAGGCGGTGCCCGCAGTGCGCCGCCCGGGCCAGGAACCGCCGGGCGGAGTCCGGGCCCAGATCGGCCGCGGCGAAGCGCAGTTGGAGGAAGCCCGCGCCCGCGGCGCCGTGGCAGACGTCCGGGTTGGGCCACTCGACGGCTATCCGGCGGGCCAGCCCGGCGGCGCGTTCGGCGAGCGGCCGGTCGGCCAGCGCCCCGGCGGCGTCCAGCAGCGCCCAGGCGGCGCCCGAACGCCCGAAGTGCAGCCCCGGCAGGACGACCGGCTCGTCGGCGCAGCGGCGCTCGATCCACTCGACGGCCGTCCGCGTCGTCTGCCGGGCCTGCGCCCGGAGCTCGTCCGGCAGCCCGTCGGTCACCGCGGCGCGGGCGAGCAGCGCCAGGACGCCGGCGGCGCCGTGCTGCACGTTGCACGGGTCGGACCGCTCGCCGGCCGGGACGGTCGGCCAGAGCCGGTCGCGCCGCAGCGGCGTGGCGGTCGCGGCGAGGTGCCGCAGGCCGTCGTGCAGGACCCGGTCGACGACGGATCCGCCACCGGCCGGCGAGGCGCAGGCTGCGGAAGCGCCGGTCGCGGAAGCGTCGACCACCGAGGCGCCGACTGCCGGAGCGCCGGCTGCCGGGGCACCGGCCGCGGAGGTGTCGGCCGCCGAGGCGGCACCCCCCGCGAGGGCCTCCCGGACCTGGTGCAGGCTCCACCGCTGCTCCGGCTCCTCGGCCCGCAGCCCCAGCACCGCCGGCGCGAGCCGCCGCGCGGTGTCGCCGGAGCGGGCGGCGAGGGCGAGCCAGCGGCCGAGCCGGTCGGCGACCGGACGGGCCAGCGGCAGGTCCTCGGGCAGCAGCGGGTCGTGCCCGGTGGCGAGCAGGAAGAAGAGGCCGCCCAGCGCGTACAGGTCCGCGGCCGGCTCGGCCACGCAGATGCCGCCCCCGGCCGGCCCACCCGCCCTGAGCCCGTTCGCGAGCCCGTTCGGGCGCCCGTTCGCGAACCCGGGCGGGACCAGGGCGAGCCGCCCCGGCCCCTGCTCGGGGGCCCGGTAACCGGGGGTGCCGGCCGAGCCGGCGCGGCGCCCGGCCTCGGCGGCCAGCTCCAGGTCGACCAGCCGCAGCGTCCCGTCGGGCTGCACCAGGACGTTGCCGGGGGAGAGGTCGCGGAGCACCAGGCCCAGCTCGTGCACCCGCTCGACGAGGTCGAGCAGCGCGTGCACCAGCGGACCGGCCTCGGCCCAGTCGACGTCCGGGCTGCCGTCGCGCCGCAGCCGGGCGCTGACCCAGCTGCCGAGCGGCTGCCCGGCGATTCGTTCCTGCACCAGGAACAGCGAGTCGTCCTGCTCGATCAGCTCGACCGGCCGCGGCGCCAGCTCCAACCCCTCCAGCCGGGTGAGCAGCGCGGCCTCGTGCCGGAGCGCGGCACGGGCGTCGGTACCGGCCCGGTCCACCTCGATGTGCGCGCGGGCCTGCTTGACCACGACCTCCGCACCGCCGTCGGTGTCCCGGCCGTGGAAGACGCCGCCCTTGGCGCCGTGCCGGATCGCGCCGGTGATCACGTACCGCCCGGCCAGCAGCACCCCGCCGGCCCCGCGCCGGGGCGCGGCCGGCTTGCCCGCCCCCGGCCCGCGTCCCTCGGCGGGCAGCCCGCGCCCCTCCGCCAGCGGGTCGCGCGCCCACGGCGGACAGCGGTACGACGCGCCGCGCACGTCCTCGACCCGCTCGCCGCCCGGCCCGCGCAGCATCGACCGGTACCCGCCGTCGTTGCCCAGTTCGGCGCGGGCCGCGAAGGCGCCGTACCGGTAGTGGACGCGGCTGCCGGGCCGGTACGGGCGGTCGGAGAGCACGACCGGCCCGGGCAGGCCGTCGGTCGCCCTGTGCAGCGCGGCCGCCAGCCGCCGGAACTGCTCCTCGCCCTCCGGGTAGACGGTGACGAACTTGCCGGCCGAACCACGGTCGCTGTTGCGCGAGTTCAGCTCGTGGAGCTGCTCCGGCCCGGTGGCGAACTTGAACGCGCAGGGGTCGTCGGCCAGGACGTCGGCGACGGCGGTCAGCACCGCGCCCCCGACCGCCGACGCCGCGCTGACGTGGATCTTCCAGCCCTCGTCGGCGAGTTCCGCGGCGGACGGCCTGGCCGTGCACCAGAAGCCCTCGACGGTGACCTCCCAGTCCCCGTCGCCTCCCCGGCCTCCGGTGGTACCGGCCAGTGCCGCCCGCGCGACCTCCGGCCACGCGCCGCCCGCCTGCGGCCCGCGGCCCGCCGATCCCGTTCCCCCGGCCGTCCGAAGCGATGTGCCCGCCCCCATCCGCTCTCACATCCCTTCGTCTCGTCCGGTGCCCGCAGGTGCCCACTGCTCCGGCACCCGGGCACCCGGCCACGGCCTGATCGGTTCTCGGAAGTACGGGAGCGCCGCCCAGGCCGCCTCCGCCGAGGGCCCCGCCAAGGCCCGGCGCGGGCCCCCGCTGACCTGGGCCCGCGCGCCGGCGGAGCGCCTTCCCGACCCCCCGGTCGGGGCAACTCCCGTTCGCAGAAGTGAAGTTACTTTCGGTTTTGGCGCGGACTCAACGCGTAGCGAGTCACTTCACTCGTAAGGGTGATCTCGGCACCGTTTCGAATATGTACGAGCCGTTCGCTGTGAGCGGTGATCCCCGCGTACCCCGGCGGAAAGGGCGCCCGGGCGGCCCGCGGGCGGCGCCGGCGCCGTGCCCGGGCGCCGTCCGAACGCGCCCGACCGCGGGTTGACGCGCACCTGTGCGTCCCGTCCCCCACACCGGGCACGGCGCCCGTTCCCGTCGCCCGCACCGGGGGCGCGCCCGTTCGCGGCCCCGGGGGGGCCGGGCCGGGGCGCCGTCCGGCCCGGCCCGCGGCCCGGAACGCCCCGGCCGGGCGGCTCGGGCGCCCCCGCGCGCACGGTAGTCTCGACAGGTGCCGAAACTGTCCGACGTCATCACCGCGCTCGAAGAGGTCTACCCGCCGCAGTGGGCGGAGTCCTGGGACGCCGTCGGCCTGGTCTGCGGAGACCCTCAGGCCGAGGTCCGCCGCGTGCTCTTCGCCGTCGACCCCGTGCAGGCGGTCGTCGACGAGGCCGTCGAGTGGGGCGCCGACCTGGTGGTCACCCACCACCCCCTCTACCTGCGCGGCACCACCACCGTCGCCGCCACCACCTTCAAGGGCCGGGTCGTGCACACGCTGATCCGCAACGGGATCGCCCTGCACGTGGCGCACACCAACGCCGACCACGCCGACCCGGGCGTCTCGGACGCGCTGGCCGAGGCGGTCGGCGTCCGGGTCACCGGACCGCTGGTGCCGGACCCGACCGACCCGCTGGGCCGCCGGGGCGCCGGGCGGGTCGGCCTGCTGGAGCCGCCGATCACGCTCTCGGCCTTCGCCGCGCAGGTCGCCAAGGGCCTGCCCGCCACCGCCGCCGGCGTCCGGGTCTCCGGTGACCCGAACCGCCTGGTCAGCCGGGTCGCGGTGTGCGGCGGCTCGGGCGACAGCCTGTTCGCCGAGGTGCGGGCGGCCGGCGTCGACGCCTATCTGACCGCCGACCTGCGCCACCACCCGGCCTCCGAGGCCGCCGAGGCGGCGCCGATCGCACTGCTCGACGCGGCGCACTGGGCCACCGAGTGGCCCTGGCTCACCCTGGCCGAGCAGGCGCTGCAAGGCGCCGCCGGGAAGCGGGGCTGGGCCGTGGAGACCAAGGTCTCCCACCAGGTCACCGACCCGTGGACCGCGCACGCCCCCATGTCCTTCACCGCCTGACCCGATTCACAGGAGCTCTCCGCTTGAACGCCGCGCCCGCCGACCAGATCCGCCTGCTCGACCTCCAGGCCATCGACTCGAAGCTCGACCAGCTGGCCCACCGGCGTCGCAGCCTGCCCGAGCACGCCGAGATCGAGAAGGCCACCGCCGACCACACCGCGCTCAAGGACCTGGTGGTCGCCGCCCAGGCCCAGCAGGGTGACACCGCCCGCGAGCTGACCAAGGCCGAGCAGGACGTCGAGCAGGTCCGCGCCCGGTCCGCCCGCAACCAGCAGCGGCTGGACTCCGGCGCGATCACCTCGCCGAAGGACCTGGAGAACCTCCAGCACGAGATCGGCTCGCTGGCCAAGCGCCAGGGCGACCTCGAGGAGGTCGTGCTGGAGATCATGGAGCGGCTGGAGTCCGCCCAGACCCGGGTCACCGAGCTGACCGCGCGCCTGGAGCACTCCACCGTCGTGCTCACGGAGGCCGAGGCGCGCCGCGACGCCGCCTTCGCCGAGATCGACGCCGAGGCGGAGAAGGTCCGGCGTGACCGCGAGACCGTCGCCGCCGTCATCCCGGCCGACCTGCTGAAGGTCTACACCAAGCTGCGCGAGCAGCAGGGCGGCGTCGGCGCGGCCCGCCTCTACCAGCGCCGCTGCGAGGGCTGCCGCACCGAGTTCTCCATCACCGAGCTGAACGCCATCAAGGCCGAGCCGGCCGACAAGGTGGTCCGTTGCGAGAACTGCTCGCGGATCCTGGTCCGCACCGCCGACTCGGGCGTCTGACGCGGTGGCGGGGCGCAGGCTCATCGTCGAGGCCGACGGCGGCTCCCGGGGCAACCCGGGGCCGGCCGGCTACGGCGCGGTGGTCCGGGACGGTGACACCGGCCTGATCATCGCCGAGGCCGCCGGGTTCATCGGCCACGCCACCAACAACGTGGCCGAGTACAGGGGCCTGATCGCCGGTCTGAAGGCGGCCCGGGAGATCGACCCGGACGCCTCGGTGGACGTGCGGATGGACTCCAAGCTGGTGGTCGAGCAGATGTCCGGGCGCTGGAAGATCAAGCACCCCGACATGCAGCCGCTCGCCGCCGAGGCCCGGACGATCCTCCCGCGCGGCCAGGTCAAGTACACCTGGATCCCGCGCGAGAAGAACAAGGACGCCGACCGGCTCGCCAACGAGGCGATGGACGCCGGCAAGGCCGGCCGCCAGTGGGAGCCGAAGCCGCTGAAGGCCGCCGCCCCGGTGGTGGCCGAGCCGGCCGCCGAGCCGCCGCTGGAGAAGGCCGTGCCGAAGGCCGGCTGGGCCGCCCCCGCCGACCTCGGCACCCCGACCACCTTCGTCCTGCTCCGCCACGGCGAGACCCACCTCACCCCGGAGAAGCGTTTCTCCGGCAGCGGCGGCAGCGACCCGGAGCTCTCCGAGAAGGGCCGCTGGCAGGCCGAGCGCGCCGCCGAGGCGCTCGCCGCCCGCGGCTCGGTCCAGGCCGTGGTCGCCTCCCCGATGCGCCGCACCCGGGAGACCGCCGAGATCGTCGCCGCCCGCCTCGGACTGGAGGTCCGGTACGAGGACGGCCTGCGCGAGGTCGATTTCGGTGCCTGGGAGGGCCTCACCTTCGCCGAGGTGCGGGAGCGCTACCCGGACGACCTCACCGCCTGGCTCGGCTCGCCCAAGGCCAAGCCGACCGGCAGCGCCGAGAGCTTCGCCACGCTCACCCACCGGGCCGGGGTCGCCCGCGACAAGATCCTCGCCCGCTACCCCGGCAAGACGGTGCTGGTGGTCTCGCACGTCAGCCCGATCAAGACGCTGGTCCGGCTCGTGCTCGGCGCCCCGCCGGACTCGCTCTACCGGATGGAGCTGTCCGCCGCCTCGCTCTGCGCCGTCCAGTACTACGCGGACGGCAACGCCTCGCTGCGGCTGCTCAACGACACCGGGCACCTGCGCTGACACGGCCGGTGGCGGGCCCCCGAGAGGAACCGCCACCGGCCGTCGGCACGCTCCGGCGGGTCAGTGCACCTCGGTGACCACCACGTCCAGCTGCCAAGCCTTGCGCGCGGTGCCCTCCGCCGCGACCTCCACCCGGTGGCCCAGCTCCAGCAGCGCGTCCACCAGCTCGCCGGGCGTCTTCGGCTCGGCGCCCGCCACCAGCAGGTCGCGGACCAGCCGACCCTTGGTCGCCTTGTTGAAGTGGCTCACCACGGTGCGCTTGCCGTTCCGCTCCTGGAGCACCCGGACGCTCGCCGTCCGGGAGGCCACCTCGCCGGCCGGCTTCCACGCCGCCGCGTACGCCGAACTGCGCAGGTCGAGCACCAGCCCGTCCGCCACCTCCGGCAGCACGGAGGCCATCGCGCCCCGCCAGTAGGCCCCGAGCGCCCCCAGGCCGGGGAGCTTCACACCCATCGAGCAGCGGTAGGACGGGATCCGGTCGCCGATCCGCACCGCGCCCCAGAGCCCCGAGAACACCAGCAGCGAACGCCCGGCCCGGTCGTACGCGGCCTCGTCCAGCGTGGCCAGGCCGAGGTTGTCGAACAGCACCCCGGTGTACACCTCGCCGGCCGGCCGCGCACCCGCCGTCGGCAGCCCGGCGTTCTTCGCCACCTCGCCGCGCAGGCCCGGGCTCAGCCCGAGCACCTCGGCGGCGGTGTCCGCGTCCCCGCGGCAGAGGGTGACCAGCGTCTCCAGCACCTGCGCCCGCGCCGCCGTCAGCCCCGGCAGCGACAGCCCGTCGAGCGCCACCGGCACCCCGTCCCCGGACGCGGCCTTGCCCTCCGAGGGCGGCAACAGCACCAGCACAGCGGACTCCTCAACACTTCGTGGCGGACGATCCCCGCCACCCTACGCACAACCACCCCGCTCCCGGGCCCCGGTCCGGCCCGTGGGCGGCCGCCCCACGGCCGGCCCCCGGGCGGTCGCGCTACTTCCGGCCCGCCGCCGCGACCACGGCGGCCCCGGTGCCGAGGGCGAGGCACAGCGGCGAGTAGTACCGGGTGTCCAGCCGCCGGAACCGCTCCGAGCGCGCCACCAGGCCGCCGCCGACCAGCACCAGCCCGCCCGCGCCCCGCGCCAGCATCACCCCGGCGACCGCCCGCACCCCCTGCCGCCGCACCCGGGCCGGCCCGGCCTCCGGCAGCACGCCGGCCTCCGCGCCCACCAGGTACGCCGCCGCACCGAGCAGCCCGGCCACCGCCACGCACGCCGCCGCCGGTGGCATCCCGCCGTCCGTACCGGCCACCGCGTCCGCGAACTCCTCCGGCGTCCGCAGCGGCCACGGCGTCACCGCCCACACCGCGTGCAGCGCTCCCGTCGCCGCCAGCACCCCGGCCACCGCCGCCCCCGTGACCTTCACCGCACCCATCGCCGAACCCCCTCCGCCGCACACCGATGACCCGCCCCACGCTACGACTCCTTACGCGCCCGCCGCGCCGCCCCCGCAAATCGGTGGTCGCCGCCGCCGGCCCGCTCTACCGTCGACCTGGACAAGGAGAGTGACGACATGACCCTGCGCCCCCTGGACCTGGTCCCCGGTGACGACGACGCCGTGGAGGAGTCCCTGCCCGTCCGCCTGCCCGCCGACCTGCCGGCCGGGACCAGGCAGGCCCTGGAGTTCGCGCTGCAGGCGGCCGCCCGGGCGGTCCTGGCCGGCCGGGTGCGGGTCACCGGGGCGCCGGACGAGGACGACCGCGCCGAGCTGGCCTTCGACGTGCGCCAGTCCGAACTGCCGGACGCGCTGGCCGAGCAGCCGGGGCCCGAGCAGCCGGGGCCCGAGCAGCCGGACGCCCAGCCGGCGCCGAGCCGCGCCGAACGCCGCGCCGCCATGGTCGGCCGGATCCGCGCGGCCAACGCGGAGACGCTGGAGAGGCTCAAGGACCTGTGACCGAGTACCTCGACCTGGAGGACGTCACCTACCTGGCCGGCGGCCCGGAGAACATCCGCGACCTCGGCGCGCTGCACTCCGCCCTCGGCCGTCCGCGGGCGAGCGTCTTCGGCCGGGACGCCTACCCGGACCTCTGGACCAAGGCCGCCGCCCTCGGCCAGAGCCTCGCCCGCAACCACCCGCTGGTCGACCGGAACAAGCGCACCGCCTTCGAGGCGATGCTGCTCTTCCTCGACTACAACGACGAGCCCTACACCGACCCGGACCCGGACGAGGCGGTCGCCTTCATGCTCCGCCTGGCCACCGGCGGCTACGACGACGCGGTCGCCCTCGCCGCTAAGGACCTCCGCTCGATGCTCGGCCGCTGAGCGCGGCGCGTCCGTCGTCCAGGTCCGCCCGGAATCACCCGATTCGCCCTACGCTGCCTCCATGCCTCGCCGAAAACTGCGCGTCAAGGCCGCCGACTCCGCCCGGATCAACGCCGAACTGGCCGAGCTGCGGGCCCACCTGGAGATCCGCGCCGAGTGGCCCGACCCGGTGCTCGCGGAGGCGGAGGAGGCGGCCCGGACACCCCGGCTGCCGGAGTACGACGCGACCGAGCTGCCGCTGTTCACCGTCGACCCTCCCGGCTCCCGGGACCTCGACCAGGCCATGCACCTGACCCACCGCCCGGGCGGCGGCTACCGGGTCCACTACGCGATCGCCGACGTCGCCGCCTTCGTCCGGCCCGGCGGCCTGATCGACGCGGAGGCCCGCCGCCGCGTCCAGACCCTGTACTTCCCGGACCACCGCGTCCCGCTGCACCCAGCCCGGCTCTCCGAGGACGCGGCCAGCCTGCTGCCGGGGGAGACCCGCCCGGCCCTGCTCTGGCAGCTCGACCTGGACGCGGACGGCGCCGTCGTCCTCGCCGACCTGCGCCGCGCCCTGGTCCGCTCGCACCGCCGCCTGGACCACGCCGGGGTGCAGCGCGCCCTCGACGCCGGCGGCGCCGACGAACAGCTCGCCCTGCTGGCCACCGTCGGCCGGCTGCGCGAGGAGCAGGAGCGCGCCCGCGGCGGGATCAGCCTGCCCGTCCCGGAACAGGAGATCGAGGAGACCCTGCACGGCTACGTGCTCGGCTACCGCGCACCCACCCCCGTCGACGGCTGGAACGCGCAGATCTCGCTGCTCACCGGCATGGCCGCGGCCGAGCTGATGCTGGACGCCGGGGTCGGCCTGCTGCGCACCCTGCCCGCCGCCCCGCCGGAGGCGTACCAGCGGCTGCGCCGCACCGCCCGCGCGCTCGACGTCGACTGGCCGGACGGCCTGCCGTACCCCGAGCTGGTCCGCTCGCTCGACCCGGACGTCCCGCTGCACGCCGCGTTCCTCAACGAGTGCACCGGCCTGCTGCGCGGCGCCGGCTACCACGCCTTCGACGAGACCCAGGGCCTGCCGGCGCCGGCCGACCCAGGGCACGCCGCGCTGGCCGCGCCGTACGCGCACTGCACCGCGCCGCTGCGCCGGCTGGGCGACCGGTTCGCGCAGGAGGTCTGCGCGGCCGTCGCCGCCGGCGAGTCGGTGCCCGACTGGGCCCGCGAGGCGCTGCCGGGCGTGCCCGGGCTGATGGCGGGCGGGGACCGCCGCTCGGCCGAGGTCGAGCGGGCCTGCGTGGACCTGGTGGAGGCCGAGCTGCTGGCGGGCCGGGAGGGGGAGGACTTCCCGGCGCTCGTCATCGACGTGGACGAGCAGCGGCCCACCCGCGGCACCGTCCAGTTGCGCGAGCCGGCCGTCCGGGCCCGCTGCGACCGGGTCGACGGCGGGTCGGCGGCCGGGAGCGGCGGCGCTCTGCCGCTCGGCGGGCGGATCCTGGCCCGGCTGACGGTGGCCGACCCCGCCACCCGGACGGTCCGCTTCGCCGCGGTCTGATCACGGCCGCGTGGGAGGATCGCATCGTGCCCGCCCCAACTCCCCCCGCGCTTCCCGCGAACCCCGTGGCGCCCGCGCCCGGCCGGCGTCACCGGCTGCTGATCCTGGCGATCTGCTGCCTGAGCCTCTTCATCGTCGGGCTCGACAACACGGTGGTGAACATCGCCCTGCCGGCGATCCAGCAGGACCTCGCCGCGCAGGCCTCCGGCCTGCAGTGGATCATCGACGCCTACACCCTGGTGCTCGCCTCGCTGCTGATGCTGTTCGGCTCGGTGGCCGACCGGATCGGCCGGCGCCGGGTGTTCCAGACCGGCCTGCTGCTGTTCGTGCTCGGCTCGCTGCTCTGCAGCCTGGCGCCGGGTCTGGAGTGGCTGGTGGCGTTCCGGGCGGTGCAGGCCGTCGGCGGTTCGATGCTCAACCCGGTGGCGATGTCGATCATCACCAACACCTTCACCGAGCCGCGCGAACGGGCCCAGGCGATCGGCGTCTGGGGCGGGGTGGTCGGCATCTCGATGGCGCTCGGCCCGCTCCTCGGCGGCTTCCTGGTGCACGGCGCCGGCTGGCCGTCGATCTTCCTGATCAACGTCCCGGTCGGCCTGGCCGCGTGCCTGCTGACGGCCCGCTACGTCCCCGAGTCCCGGGCGCCGCGGCCCCGCCGGCTGGACCCGGTCGGGCAGGTGCTGATGGTGGTGCTGCTCGGCTGCGGCACCGCCGCGATCATCGAGGGCCCCGAGCACGGCTGGACCTCCCCGCTGATCCTCGCGCTGGCCTCGACCGCCCTGGCGGCGCTGGTGGCCTTCCCGCTCTGGGAGCGCCGGGTCGCCGAGCCGCTGGTGGACCCGCGGTTCTTCCGCAGCGCGCCGTTCACCGGCGCCACCGTGACGGCGGTCTGCGCCTTCGCGGCGCTCGGCGGCTTCCTCTTCCTCAACACGCTCTACCTGCAGGACGTCCGCCACTACAGCCCGGTCGAGGCCGGCCTCTGGACGCTGCCGATGGCCGGGATGATGCTGGTCTGCGCGCCGCTCTCGGGCCGGATCGTCGGCAGCCGGGGCCCGCGCGGCCCGCTGGTCGCGGCCGGCCTCGGCCTCGGCGCCAGCGGCCTGCTGCTGACCCGGCTGGCCGCGGACTCCCCGCCCGCCCTGCTGCTGGTCGCCTACGCGCTGTTCGGCTTCGGCTTCGGCATGGTGAACGCGCCGATCACCAACGCCGCCGTCTCCGGCATGCCGCGCGCCCAGGCGGGCGTGGCGGCGGCGGTCGCCTCGACCAGCCGTCAGGTCGGCCAGTCGCTCGGCGTCGCGGTGATCGGCACGGTGGTCGCCTCGGCCGTGGTCGGCCCGGTCGTCACCGGTTTCGCGCCGGCCAGTCACGCCGGCTGGTGGATCGTGACCGGCCTCGGTGCCGCCATCCTCGTCCTCGGCCTGGTCACCACCACCGCCTGGGCCACCGGCACCGCCGCCCGGGTGGCCGCCCGCCTCGGCGGCGAACCGCCCGCCGCCCGGCCCGGCGTTCGGGAGGCCCCGCCCGAGCGGCTACCATGACCACTACGGCGGAAGAGCCGGCCGGGCGGTCGCGACGGGTCCTCAGGACCCGCCGAGGAACGTCCGGGCTCCACAGAGCAGGGTGGTGGGTAACGCCCACCCGGGGTGACCCGCGGGACAGTGCCACAGAAAACAGACCGCCCGCCGCTTCGGCGACGGGTAAGGGTGAAACGGTGGTGTAAGAGACCACCAGCGACCGGGGTGACCCGGCCGGCTCGGTAAACCCCACCTGGAGCAAGGTCAAGATCGGTGCCTCCGGGCGCCGTGCGCGGATGTCCGAGGGCTGCTCGCCCGAGTCCGCGGGTAGACCGCACGAGGCTGTCGGCAACGGCAGCCCTAGATGGATGGCCGCCTCCCCCGGCCGCGCGAGCGACCAGGGAGACAGAACCCGGCGTACAGGCCGACTCTTCCGCCCCTCACCCGCCCCGACCCGGTCGGCGCGGGTGTTCGTGTTCGCGCGGGGGTGTTCCTGCCCGCGTGGCTCCGCGGGTGTTCCTCCGGGGCGGACCGTTCAGGACGACGGGTGGGCGCCGACGGCGTCGCGGATCTGGTCGCCGAGACCGCCGTTGACGCGGGCGCAGTTGGCGCAGCAGAAGAACCGGCCGGCCACTTCCACGCCGTGGCCCACGATCCGGACCTGGCACTGCTCGCAGCGCGGCGCGAGCTTCTCCATCGCGCACTCGAAGCTGTCGAAGGTGTAGGTGTCGCCGGTGATCGTCTTGATCTCGAAGGCGAGCCAGTAGTCGTTGCCGCAGGTGTCGCAGATGGCCATGGTGGCCGTCTCCCTTCCGGTGGGGGCCGCCCGGTCGGGCGCCCGGCCCTTCCCAGTGTCGGAGCGCGGCCCGGGACCGGCCACTCGGGCGTGCCGGGCGCGCACCGGCCGGACGGGTCCGCCGGCGGGTCCGCGCGCGCCGGCCGGGCAGGTCCCGCCGCAGGGTCAGCCGGGCGCGGCCGACAGCTCCTCCAGGGCGCGCACCGCCCGGTCGGCGTCCCCGGCGGCGACGAACAGGTGGTCGTGGTGGAAGCCGGCCACCACGTTGCAGCTGATGCCCTCCTCGGCCAGCCGGCCCGCCACGGCGGCGGTCAGGCCGACGGCCTCCAGCGCCGAGTGGATCTGCAGCGTGATCCAGGCGGCCACGTAGTCGTAGCGCAGGCCGAGCGCGTCCGCCTCCTCCTGGGCCACCACCACCGTCACCCCCTCGGGCTCGGCGACCGTGACCACCGGCCTCATCCCGGCGGGCACCTTCGCGGGCAGCGTGCAGTAGACGTACCGCCCCGGATTGAGCTGCGGGCGCATGCCGCGCAGCAGGGTCGCAAGGTCTCGTTCACCGGCCATGCCCGCCACCGTAACGGCTGGGCCGCCGCGCGGCCCGGTGCGGCGGCCGGGTCGCCGGCCGTGTCGGAAACCGTTGACGAGCGACAGTCACCGATATATCGTCGAGTTATCGAGACAGTGACACGACTGTCCGAACGATCACCATGGAACAGGAGGAGGAGCCATGCGCTCAGGACGACGATTCCGTGACGAGGGCCCGCGCGGCGGCAGGCGCCGCGGGCCGGGCCCGGAGTTCGAGGGGGTGCCCGGGGAGGGCTTCGAGGGGCGCGGCGCGTTCGGCCCCTTCGGCCCGCCGCCGTTCGGCCCGGGGCGCCCGCCGGTCGGGCCGTTCGGCCCCGGCTTCCGCGGGCACGGGGGTCGCGGGCACGGTCCGCGCGGCCGGCGCGGTGGCCGGGCCCGGCGCGGGGACGTGCGCGCCTCGCTGCTCGCGCTGCTGCGCGAGCGGCCGATGCACGGCTACGAGATGATCGCGGAGATCACCGAGCGGACCAACGGCGCCTGGCGGCCGAGCCCGGGCTCGATCTACCCGAACCTCCAACTGCTGGAGGAGGAGGGCCTGATCACCGCGGAGGAGGTCGGCGGCAAGCGGCTCGTCTCGCTCACCGAGGCGGGCCGGGCGGAGGCCGAGTCGGGGCCCGCCGAGCCGTGGGCGGAGGCCGGCCGGGAGGTCGACTGGGAGGCCGTCCAGGAGGTCGGCCAGGCGCTCGGCGCGGTCGACCACGCGATCCGGCAGGTCATGACGACGGGGACGGAGGCGCAGCGCGCCAAGGGCCTCGCGGTGCTCAACGAGGCCCGCAAGAAGCTCTACCTGATCCTCGCCGAGGATGACTGACCGGCCAGGGGGGAGAACGGCGGACGGTGCGGCTGCTCAGGGGCGGACGACGAACAGCGCCACGCACGCGAGCAGCAGCACCGTCCAGCCGAACCAGAGCCAGCCGTTCGGGCCGAGCACCGCGCTGTAGACGCTGACCAGGATCAGCAGTCCGGCGGTGACCGCGGCCACCTGGTGGTTGTGGTGCGTCACCGCCCCGGACCTGGTCCTGGGGTGGTGGGATCGTGCGGTCCTCGCCATGGCCGCCCTCCGGGGAGAGTGGCGGTCGTCACCCGGAGGCGCGGGCGCTGGCCGCCTCGTCGTACTCGTAGCGCCAGTACCAGCGGGCGCCCCGCACCTGCTTGGCCCGGACGTACACCAGTGTGCGCGCGGGAGTCTCCCCGTGCGCGGGGACCGGCACCTTGTAGGTCTTGGGCACGCCGTACATCGGCCCCAGCGGGATCGGGAGGATCCGGCCGTCCAGGGGCCCGCCCACGAATTCGGTGTCCGCGCTCTTCACCCCACCAGGGTCTCACCCCCGTCCGGGTGACCGGCGCCGGAGGCGGTCCCGGGGAGGGCTTGTGACGTGCGGGTGCCGGGAGTGTGACCGGAGAGGCACCGCCCCCGGTCATCCGGAGGCCCCGCGCACCCTTATCCTTCCTGTTACGCCCTCGGGGTTCACCCGGGTCAGCGGGCCCCGTACGGGCCGGGTGAGGCGCACGTCGGTGTGCCCCGCCGGGCCGCCGAGCCGCAGTCTGCGTGCTTCCCCGACTCCGTACCGTGACCCGGGCGTCGGCCGTCCGGTGACCCCGGCTCCGGCCGGCAGGGCGAGGACGGCAGGGCCAGCACCACCCCGGGAAGCAAGCGGGGGGCGCCGCGCGTTGCGTCGGAGTGGTACGTCGAGTGCTGTGTCACACCAGGCACGGCAGTGCGCGGAGAGGGGCCCGATGGAATCCGGCAGCAGGTGGACGACCTGGTGGCAGAAGCGTGATCGTCAGCGGGCCCGCCCGGCCGACGCGGACGGTCCGGCCGCCCGACTGGATCAGCTGCTGGGCGCCGTGCGCGCCGGATTCCCGCTGGCGCCCGCCGCGCACCCGGCCGGCCACCGGTGTTCCTGTGACCGGGTCGCCTGTCCGGCCCCCGCCCAGCACCCGGTCTCCTTCGCCTGGCAGACCCAGGCGACCACCGACCCGGAGCAGGTCGGCCGCTGGCTCTCCCGGGACCCTCAGGCCAACTTCATCACCGCCACCGGCCGCGCCCACGACGTGCTGGACGTGCCCGCCGAGGCCGGCCGGCTGGCCCTGGAGCGGCTCACCGCACTGGGCGTCGAGGGCCCGGTGGCCGCCGTCGGCGAGGACCGCTACCTGTTCTTCACCGCGACCCGGGGCACCCCGGTGGACGAGGACGAGTGGTGGCCGAGCGCGCTCGACTCCACCCCGGACACCATGTCCGAGCACCCCGGCCTGCGCTGGCACTGCCGCGGCTCGTACACCCTGCTGCCGCCGGCCGCGCTGCCGGACGGCTCCGAGGTGCGGTGGCTGCGCGGGCCCGAGCAGCCCCTGCCGGACCCGCTGCGCGTCCTCGACGTGCTGACCGACGCCTGTACCGAGGTGGGCGCCGTCGCCGAGGAGCAGTGGCTCATCGGCTGAGGGCGGCGCCCACCGCGGCGCCGCCCTCCGGGGCGGGTGCCGGCTACGGCAGGGTGAGGATCTCCGCGCCGTCCGCCGTGACCACCAGGGTGTGCTCGAACTGGGCGGTGCGCTTGCGGTCCTTGGTGACGACGGTCCAGCCGTCCGGCCAGATCTCGTAGTCGTAGGTGCCCAGGGTGAGCATCGGCTCGATGGTGAAGGTCATCCCGGGCTTGATCACCTCGGTGGCCCGCTCGCTGTCGTAGTGCGGGATGATCAGGCCGGAGTGGAACGACGTGTTGATGCCGTGCCCGGTGAAGTCCCGCACCACGCCGTAGCCGAAGCGCTTCGCGTAGGACTCGATCACCCGGCCGATCACGTTGATCTGCCGGCCCGGCTTGACCGCCTTGATCGCCCGGTTGAGGGACTCGCGGGTCCGCTCGACCAGCAGCCGGGACTCCTCGTCCACGTCGCCGCAGAGGTAGGTGGCGTTGAGGTCGCCGTGCACCCCGTGGATGTAGGCGGTGGCGTCGATGTTGACGATGTCGCCGTCCTGCAGCACGGTCGAGTCCGGGATGCCGTGGCAGATCACCTCGTTGATCGAGGTGCAGATCGACTTCGGGAAGCCCCGGTAGCCGAGGTCCGACGGGTAGGCGCCGTGGTCGCACATGTACTGGTGGGCGACGGCGTCCAGCGCGTCCGTGGTGACGCCCGGCGCGATCAGCTTGGCGGCCTCCTCCATCGCCCGGGCGGCGATCCGGCTCGCGATCCGCATCTTCTCGATGGTCTCGGCGGTCTGCACCTCGGGCCCGGTGTACGGCGCCGGCGCGGGCCGGCCGACGTACTCGGGGCGCGCGATGTGCGCCGGGACCTTGCGGGTGGGGGACTGGATGCCGGGTACGAGAGCCATGGCCGCGAGTCTATCCGCCGCCCCTGTCGCGCCCGGTTGGTGTGCGGAGACCTCCCGGCCGGGAATGATCGGTACGTCGTGTGTACCGCGCCGAAACGGGAGTGAGCGCCATGCCCCTGGGATTCCACCGCAAGCCGACCGGCAAGCCGGGCGAGTGGTTCTACTGCATCAAGCACGCCAAGGTGGAGGAGGGCCCGGAGTGCCCGGCCAAGGACCGCCTGGGCCCGTACGCCACCCGCGAGGAGGCCGCCCGCGCCCTGGAACTCGCCGACGAGCGCAACCGCGAGTGGAAGAACGACCCGCGCTGGAGCGACAGGACGGAGAACGACGGCCGGCCCGAGTGACCGTCAGTCGCCGTCGGGTTGCTGGTACTTCGCGCTGGTCAGGGGGGCCAGGGTGTGCCAGCCGAGGGCGGTGTAGAGGGCGTGGCCGTCCGGGGTGCCGGCCAGGACGCCGGTCTGGGCGCCCTGGTCGTGGGCGGCGGTGGTGAGGGTGCGGATGACCAGGCTGCCGAGGCCGCGGCGGCGGTGCCCGGGGGAGGTCTCGATCTGGTCGACGACGGCGGTCGCGCCGGTGGGGGCGATCTGGCCGCGGGCCGCCAGGGCGCCGTCGGGGGCGGTGACCAGGGCGCGGATCACGCCGCCGCGGGTCCAGGTGCGCAGGCGGTAGCCGTCCGGGGCGGTCAGCCGGTGGGCGGGCGCCGGGGTCAGCGGGGTGGTCATCAGGTAGCCGGGTTCCGGGTCGATCCACCAGTCGGGCCCGAGCCAGGGGGCGACGGCCGCCGGGTCGGCGAAGACCTTGAGCCACGTCCCCTCGGCGCGGACCGCACCCGCGACCTTGCGCACGTCGGCCTCCCGTACGGCGTCACCGGTGGCGTCGAGGACGTGCCGGGTGACGTGGCCGGACACGCCCACGTCGATGGTGTAGCCCCAGGGTTCGACCACGGGCGGCGCCGCCGACCGCGACACGATCCACCCGTCGACCCAGCTGCGGACGACGTTCTCCGTCGTGGTCCGGAGCACGGCCCACCCCCTCCGTTCGGCGTGTCTGTACGAGGCTCAGCGTAATAGGTGCAATGCCTTCGTGTCACTTACTTCGGGGCGACCGCCTCGGTCTCGGACCGCTCCGCCGCGGCCCGCTCGTGCTCGGCACGGACGGCGGCCGCGTGCGGGTCGGTGCGGTCGTCGTACGCCAGCAGGCTGGGCAGCGCCGCCACCAGGGCGAGCACGCCGACCACGCACGCCACGCCGCCGGCCCAGACCGACGCCCGGACGCCGACCAGCCCGGCCGTCCCGCCGGCCCGGACCTGGCCGAGCTGCGGGCCGACCGAATAGCTGAGCAGCTCCACGCCGGCCATCCGGCCGCGCACCGCGTCCGGGATGGACTGGTTCCACATGGTGCCGCGGGCGATGCCGCTGATCTGGTCGGCGCCGCCGGCCAGGGCCAGGAAGAGCAGCACGAGCCAGACCGAGGGGGAGAACCCGGCCAGGGCCATCGCCGCGCCCCAGCCCAGGGCCGCGACCACCAGCATCCGGCCCTGCCGGTGGATCCGCGACGTCCAGCCGCTGGTCGCCGAGACCGCCAGCGCGCCGACCGCGGAGGCGGCGTACATCGGGCCGAGCGCCCAGTCGGCGTCCAGCTCCGAGGCGAGGAACGGGAAGATCGCCACCGGGAAGGCGAACAGCATCGCGACCAGGTCGACGGCGTACGTGCCCAGCAGGTCCTTGCGCCCCCAGGCGTACCGGACGCCGGTCAGGACGGCGCGGACCGACGGCTTCCCGGCGCCGGTGGGCGGCGGTACCGCACGGATCCGGGCGAGCAGCAGCAGCGAGACGGCGAAGGTGAGCACGTCCAGCGCGTACGCGGTCTGCACGCCGGCGAATGCCACGATGACGCCGGCCAGCGCCGGACCGATCACCGAACCGGCGTTGTGGTACAGGGACTTGAGTGCGAAGGCGGCGGTCAGCTGGTCGTGCGGGACGATCCGCGGGGTGAGCGAGTCCAGGGCCGGGCGCTGCAGGCCGTCGGCGGCGGCGACCAGGGCGGCCACCACGTAGACGGGCCACAGCACCGGGGTCGGCAGCAGTGCGTTGAGCAGCAGCACACCGGTGAGCAGGCCGAGCCCGGCCTCCGAGAGCAGCACCAGCCTGCGACGGTCCAGCGCGTCGGCGAGGGCGCCGCCCCAGAGCCCGAAGACGATCAGCGGCACCAGCTCGAAGGCGCCGACCAGGCCGACCGCGAAGGAGGAGCCGGTGAGCTCCTTGATCTGCATCGGCGCGGCCACGTACGTGAGGAAGCTGCCGAGGCTGGTGACGCAGCCGGAGAGCCAGAGGAACCGGAAGTCCCGGGAGGAGTGCCAGGGGGAGAGGTCGGGGCGGAGCGTGCGCAGCAGTGTCCGCGATCGACCGGTCCGGGATGGTTCGGCATCGTTCACGAAGCACCATCCTCGGCGGCCCGCTCACGGCCCCGCAACGGGTTTTCCGGGGCGGCCGCGGAGGGGCACGGGGTGGCGGACGGGCGGACGGGCGGACTGCCGGACCGGGCTTCCCGGTGGACGGGCGGACTGCCGGACTGTCCGGGCGGCCGGCGGTCTACCAGCGGCGGATCGACGGCCCCGCGCCGAGCCGCCCGGCGAGGTCGGCCAGCCGGCCGAGCGCGGAGCGGCGGGCCGGTCGCTCGCCGGCGGCCGCGCTGACCAGGTGCTGGGCGAGGTCGAACGGCTCCTCCTCGGCGGTGCCGACGGCGAGCCGCTCGTGGGCCAGGCCGGCCAGGTCGGTCGGCCCGGCGGCGCCGTCCAGGGCGAGCACCGTCGCGCCGCCGCGCCGGGCGTCCCGCACCCGCTCCAGCAGGCCGGTCCCGGCCGCCGCCGGGGCCACCACCAGCACCGTCGCCCCGCGGCCGGCCTCGGCCAGCCGCCGCAGGCCGTTCGCGAGGTGGGCGGGGGCGTGCTCGGGCACCCGGTGCCGCAGCAGGGTCGGCGCCAGCCGGGGGACGTCCGACCAGGCGGCCTCGTCCTCCAGGTGAGCGGCCAGGTGCCAGGGCTCGTACGCCTCGGTGCCCACCAGCAGCAGCCCTTCCGCGCCGCGCCGCCCGACCGCGTGCCGCAGCGAACCGGCGAAGCAGCCGACCGCCTCCAGCCAGCCCGTACCGGCCAGCCGCTCCCGGAGTGCCGAAACTCTCACCGCGTCCATGGGGCACAGAATGTCGCGGCGGGCCGGGCGTTTGGCAGGATCGGCCCATGACTTCCCTCGATTCAGCGACAAACCCGGCCCACGAGCTGCCGGACGTCTCGCAGCTGGTGGTCGGCGTCCTCGGCGGCACCGGCGACCAGGGGCGGGGGCTCGCCCTGCGGCTGGCCAAGGCCGGCCAGCGGGTGATCATCGGCTCGCGCGACGCCGCCCGCGCCGAGGCCTCGGCGGCCGCCATCGGCCTCGGCGTGCGCGGCGCCGACAACGCCACCACCGCGCGGGAGAGCGACGTCGTGATCGTCGCCGTCCCGTGGGACGGGCACGCCGCGACCCTCTCCGCGCTGCGCGAGGAGTTGGCCGGCAAGATCGTGGTGGACTGCGTCAACCCGCTCGGCTTCGACAAGCAGGGCGCGTACGCCCTGGTGCCCGAGGAGGGCAGTGCCGCCCAGCAGGCCGCCGCGCTGCTGCCGGACTCCCGGGTCACCGCCGCCTTCCACCACCTCTCGGCCGTCCTGCTCCAGGACGAGACGATCGAGCGGATCGACACCGACGTGATGGTGCTCGGTGACGAGCGCGCCGCCACCGACGTCGTGCAGGCGCTGGCGGGGCGGATCCCGGGGATGCGCGGCATCTTCTCGGGCCGGCTGCGCAACGCCCACCAGGTGGAGTCGCTGGTCGCCAACCTGATCTCGGTCAACCGCCGGTACAAGGCCCACGCGGGTCTGCGGATCACCGACGTCTGATCGCCCGGACCGGTCCGGCGCCCGCGAGTCCCCGGGACGCGCCGGGCGCCGGCCTCACCCCTGGAGCGGTCCGGAGGTGAGGTCGGCGACAATGGGTGCCGTCCGTCAGCCCGCGCTAGGAGCCACCGCCATGCCCCGCACGTCCCTGTTCGCCTCGATCGTCGTCGTCCTCGCCCTGGTCGCCGCCGTGCTCTCCGTGGTGCAGGGCTGGTGGATCGGCCTGATCTGGCTCCCGCTGGCCGGCATCGCCAGCAACGTGCTCTGGCTGAACGTGCGCCGCGCGAAGCTGGCGAAGGCCGCCGCCGAGCAGGGTTAGCCGCCGAGCAGGGCCGATCCGGAAGACACGCCTTAGTCCTGCCAGAAGCGGAACAGGTCGTGGCCGAGGCCGGCGAAGTTGTCGTCGCTCACGCCGAACAGGTGCATCAGCCCGTACACCACGTCGAAGAAGAACCGGTTCACCTCGGGCTGCCAGAGCAGCGCGAACACCGCCAGCATCCCGTACGGCGCGAACGGCTCGACCGCCCGCCGGGTCTGGTACGACAGCCAGGGCTCGACGATGCCGTAGCCGTCCAGGCCCGGCACCGGCAGCAGGTTCAGCAGCGCCGCGCTCAGCTGGAGCAGGCCGAGGAAGGCGAACGCGCAGGCCAGCGGCGAGTACGGCAGCTGGATGCCGTGCCACTCGACCGGGGTGGCCGGGTCGTCCAGCCAGCCCGCGCCGACCGGGACCAGCAGCAGCGCCGCGCAGACCAGGTTCACCAGCGGGCCGGCCGCCGAGATCAGGCTGTGCTTGAGCCGGCCGTTGATCCGGTGCCGCTCGATCCAGACCGAGCCGCCGGGCAGGCCGATGCCGCCGAGGAGCACGAAGACGATCGGCAGCACGAAGCTGAGCAGGATGTTGGCGTACTTGAGCGGGTTCAGCGTCAGGTAGCCCTTGGCGCCGACGGTGAGGTCGCCGCCGTGCAGCGCGGTGCGCGCGTGCGCGTACTCGTGGAGGCAGAGCGAGACCATCCAGCCCGCCACCACGAACAGGAACACCCCGAACCGGGCGTTGCCGTACCCCGCGTGGACCGCCCAGCCGGACGTGGCGAGTATCGCGAGCAGCACCCAGAACACCGGGCTGATCCTGCGGTCCTCGCTGCGCGAGCGCTGCGTTGCGGCGAAGGTCATGGCGTGGATGCTCCGGGTGTCTGGGGGTGGTCAGGGGATCGATCATGCCGGTCCGGCCCGCTGCCGGACAAGCCGTCCACGGTGAACGTACGGTGCCCCCGCGGCGGTTCCGGGTCCGCCGGGAGCGGGCCCGGACAATTGTGCGTGCCGGCGGCGGCCATCCACCAGAATGGGCGGGTGCACTACGGCATCCTCGGTACCACCACGGCCCACCACGACGACGGCACGCCCGTGCCGCTCGGCGGGGCCCGGCTGCGTGCGTTGCTCGCCGCGCTGGCCCTGCGGGAGGGCCGACCGGTGCCGGCCGACCTCCTGGTGGAGGAGGTGTGGGACACCGAGCCGCCGCAGGACTCCTCCGCCGCGCTGCAGACCCTGGTCGGGCGGCTGCGCCGCACCATCGGCCGTGACCGGGTCGGCTCCGGCCCGGCCGGCTACTGGCTGGTCGAGCCGCGGACCGACCTCGGCGAGTTCCAGCGGCTGGCCGGCGAGGGCCGCCGGGCGCTGGAGGCGGCCGACCACGCGCTGGCCGCCGAGCGGCTGCGGGCCGCCCTGGCGCTCTGGCGCGGCCCGGCCCTCGCCGACCTGCCCGACCGCGGCGGCCCCGCCACCCGGCTGGAGGCCCAGCGGGACGAGGCCGGCCGGCACCGGATCACCGCCGACCTGGGCCTCGGCCGCGCCGCCGAGCTGGTCGCCGAACTCGCCGAGCTGTGCGAACGGCAGCCGCTGGACGAGTCGTTGCAGTACCTGATGGTCCGGGCGCTGCACGAGAGCGGCCGCACCGCCGAGGCGCTGCGCCACTACGAGCGGACCAGACGCGCCCTGGCGGACGAGCTGGGCGTCGACCCCGGCCGCCAACTCCAGGCCGTCTACGCCGAGTTGCTCGCACCGGCGGAGACGCCCCGGCCGCCCTCGGCGGGCACGCCGTCCCCGGCCCACGCGCCGTCCCCGGCCCACGCGCCGTCCCCGTCCCATGCGCCGTCCCCCGTGCGCGAGCAGGCCGGCCCGTCGGCGCCCGGAGGGGCGCGCAGCGCGGGCAACCTGCGCGGCCGGCTCACCAGCTTCGTCGGCCGCGAGGGCGACCTGGCCGCCTTGCGCGCCACCCTGACGGACAGCCGGCTGGTCACCCTGACCGGCCCCGGCGGCTCCGGCAAGACCAGGCTCTCGGTCGAGGCCGGCCGCGCCGAGCAGGGCGTCGGCCGCTGGCCGGACGGCGTCTGGCTGGCCGAGCTCGCCCCGCTGGAGAGCCCGGCCGCCGTCCCGGCCGCGGTGGTCTCCGCGCTCGGGCTGCGCGAAACCGTCCTGCACACCAGCAGCAGCATGGTCACCGAGGTGATCGAGACCCGCGTCGAGGACCCGCTGCGCCGGCTGGTCGACCACTGCGGCCACCGCCGGATGCTGCTCGTCCTGGACAACTGCGAGCACCTGATCCAGGCCGCCGCCGACCTCGCCGACCAGCTGCTCGCCGAGTGCCCCGGTCTGACCGTCCTCGCCACCAGCCGCGAGCCCCTCGGCGTGCCCGGCGAGACCGTGGTGCCGGTCGAGCCGCTGCCCGACCCGGTGGCGCTGCGGCTGCTCGCCGAGCGCGCCGCCGCCGCCCGCCCCGGCTTCGACCCGCGGAGCGACCCGGACGCCTGCGCCGAGATCTGCCGCCGGCTGGACGGCCTGCCGCTCGCCATCGAACTGGCCGCCGCCCGGCTCCGGGTGATGACGGCCCGCCAGATCGCCGACCGCCTCGACGGCCGGTTCGCCCTGCTCACCGGCGGCAGCCGGACCCTGCTGCCGCGCCAGCAGACCCTGCGCGCGGTGGTCGACTGGAGCTGGGACCTGCTCGGCAAGCGCGAACGGGCGGTGCTGCGCCGGCTCTCGGTGTTCGCCGGCGGCTGGACGCTGGAGGACGCCGAGGCGATCTGCGCCGACGACACCGAGGTGCCCCGCGAGGAGGTCGCCGACCAGCTGCTCTCGCTGGTCGACAAGTCCCTGCTGGTGGCGGACCTCGACGAGGACGGCCCGCCGCGCTACCGGATGCTGGAGACCATCCACGAGTACGCCGAGGAGCGGCTGGCCGAGGCCGCCGAGCGGGCCGAGGTCGAGCGCCGGCACCTGGAGCACTTCCGCGAGCTGGTCCGCACCGCCGACCTGCACGTCCACGGCCCGGAGCAGCTGGACTGGCTGGTCGTGCTGGAGCGCGAGCAGGACAACATCCGGGTCGCGCTGCGCCGGGCGGTGGACTTCGGCGACGAGCAGGAGGCGCTGGTCCTCGCGCTCGGCATGAGCTGGTACTGGTCGCTGCGCGGCTACAGCCTGGAGGCCCGGGCCTGGTACGACGCGGTCGCGACGATCGGCCCGGACCCGTTCGCCCCGGACGCCCCGCGGCCGGTGCCGCTGGAGCGCGGCATCCTGGAGTACGGGGTGCCGATGCCGGACGGGGTGCGCGAGGAGGCCCGCCGGATGATCGCGATGTACCGGCTGGTCAGCCTGTTCGAGGGCAACCTGGACGTGCTGGGGGACGAGAAGGCGGTCGTCGTCGGCCGGCACCTGCTCGACCTCTACACCCCGGACCTGCCGCAGGCGTACCGCTTCCCCGGGCTGATGCGGGTGTTCACCGCCTTCCTGACCGGCCGGATGGACGAGATGCGGGAGCTGCTGGACGACGCGGTGGCGGGCTGCCGCGTCCACGGCTCCCCGGTGGACCTGGCGTTCATCCTGCAGATCCGGGCCAAGATGCTGAACGACTGGCCGGGTGGCGCCGAGCAGAGCGTCCGGGACGGCGACGAGTCGCTGGAGCTGTTCCGCAGCGCCGGCGACCTCTGGGGGATGTCCCAGGCGCTGGCGGCGCGGGGCGAGTCGATGGCCAACCAGGGCCGGTCGGCCGAGGCGGCCGAGGCGTACCGGCGGGCGATCGAGCTGGCCGAGGAGCTGGGCGCCCCGCAGGAGGTGCCGATGCTGCGGGTGCACCTGGGCGGCGCGCTGCTGGACGGGGACCTCGCCGAGGGCGAGCGGACCATCCGGGAGGCGGTGGCGGGCATCGAGCCCGGCGCGGCCCAGGCGACCAACGGCGCGCTGCTCTTCGGCCGGTTGATGCTGTGCGGCATCCACGCCCAGCGCGGCGAGTTCGACGAGGCCCTGGCCGAGCTGGACGCGCTGCGCTGGACCAGGGCCGACGCGTTCGCCCCGGACGTGGTCGGCGGGATGTTGACGGTCACCCGCGGCTGGATCGTCGCCCGCGCCGGGGATCCCGAGCGCGGGCTCGAACTGGTCTACGAGGGGCGGAGGCTGCTGCACACCGTGCAGGGCGCCCTGAGCGGCTTCGCGGAGCAGATGTCGGTGATGCTGGTGCCGCCGGTGGCGGGGGTGCTGCGGGCCTTCGCCGAGCGCGACGGCGACCCGGAGCCGGCGCGCCGGGCCGCCGTCCTGCTGGGGGCGCACAGCGAGCTGAACGGCCCGAAGGGCGGCTACCTCGACCGGGTCGAGCGGGAGCGGTCGCTGGCGAGCCTGCGGGCGCTGCTCGGTGACGCGGCGTTCGAGGCCGCGCTGGCCGAGGGCGTCGGGATGTCGGTGCACCAGACCAACACGCTGCTGGACCTGATGGCGGACTGGTCGGCCGGCTGACCCCGTCCCCGGGGGCCGGCCGGCCGGCGGTCGTGCGCCCGGGCGTCAGGTCCGCTTGCGGAACCGGGCCACCGCGAGCGGGGCGAAGACCGCGGTGATGCCGATCGACCAGCCCACCACGATCAGCACCGGGTGGGCCACCGCGCCCTCGCCGTTGAACAGCGCGCGGCAGGCGTCGGCGAGCGCGGAGAGCGGGTTCACCTTGGTGAAGGACTGCAGCCAGCCCGGCATGGTGTCGGTCGGCGCGAAGATCGAGCTCCCGAACTGCATCGGCATCAGGACGAGCATGGACACCCCCTGGACGGCCTGGGCGCTGCTCAGCGACATGCCGAGCAGCATCGAGATCCAGACGATCGACATGCCGAACAGCAGCGACAGGCCGATCGCCGCCAGCACCTCCAGCGGACCGGTCTTGATCTCCATGCCGATGCAGAGCGAGAAGGCGATCATGATCGTGAAGGAGACCAGCGCCCGGCAGATCTCCGCCATGATCTTGGAGAGCAGCACCGAGGCGCGACCGATCGGCAGGGTCCGGAACCGGTCCATCACGCCGGTCTGGAAGTCGCTGTTCAGCCCGGTGCCGACGGCCATCGCCAGGGTCAGACCGGTCTGCCCCATCAGACCCGGGATCATGTACTGCTTGTACTTGTCCGGGTCGCCGGCCATCATCGCGCCGCCGAACACGTAGACGAACAGCACGGTGAAGATGATCGGCATCAGCACGGCGTCGAACATCGACTCCGGGTCCGCCTTGATCCGCATCAGGTTGCGGCGGGTCAGCGCGCCGACGTGGCGCAGGGTGCCGGCCAGGCCGATCCGGGTGTCCTCCACCCGGGCGGGGGAGAGGGTTGCGGTGCTCATGCGACGGGCTCCTTGGCGAGGCTGGGGGCGGCGTCCGCGACGGTGGCGGGCTTGCCGGTGATGGCGAGGAAGACCTCGTCCAGGCTGGGCACCTTGGTGTCGATGCCGGCGATGGCGAAGCCGCGGGTGCCGAGCACCCCGACCACGGCGGTGAGCTGCTCCTCGCCGGTGATCGGCACCGAGAGCACGCCGGTGTCGGCGGAGAAGGTGGCGGCGGCGATGCCGGTCTCGTGCAGGCAGCGGGCCATCTCGGGCAGGTCGGCGGAGTGCACCGGACGGACCTGCAGGGTCTGGCCGCCGACCCTGGCCTTGAGGTCGGCCACGCCGCCGTTGGCGATCACCCGGCCGCGGTCGATGACGGTCAGCTCGTCGGCGAGCTGCTCCGCCTCCTCCATGTACTGGGTGGTGAGCAGTACGGTGGCGCCCTCGGCGACCATCCGCTGCACCTCGTCCCACACCTCGTTGCGGGTGCGCGGGTCCAGGCCGGTGGTGGGCTCGTCCAGGTAGAGCACCCGGGGGCGGCCGATCATGGAGGCGGCCAGGTCGAGCCGCCGGCGCATGCCGCCGGAGTAGGTCTTGGCCACCCGCTTGGCGGCCTCGGTGAGCGAGAAGCGCTCCAGCAGTTCGGCGGCGCGGGCCTTGGCCTCCTTGCTGGAGAGGTCGAGCAGCCGGCCGATCAGGTAGAGGTTCTCGTAGCCGGAGAGCAGTTCGTCGACGGAGGCGTACTGGCCGGTGAGGCCGATGGTGCGGCGCAGCTGCTTGGGCTGGCGCAGCACGTCGTAGCCGCCGACGAAGGCGGTGCCGGCGTCCGGCTTGATCAGGGTGGAGAGGATGCGGACCAGGGTCGTCTTGCCGGCGCCGTTGGGGCCGAGCACGCCGAGCACGGTGCCTTCGCGGACGGTGAGGTCGACACCGTCGAGCGCCTTGGTCTCGCCGTAGTGCTTGACGATGCCGCGGACCTCCACGGCGTTTCCCGCGGCGGGCCCCCGGTCGGTCGGGGCGGTGGTGATTCGTGTCATGCCCCCAGGCTGTCCGGCCCGGCTGTCAGCGGGCTGTCAGCGCCCGGTCGGGCACGGCGGCCCGCTGTCATCCCGCTGTCGGGTCGCTGTCGTGCCGCTGTCGGGGCGGCACCGGGCCCCGCTCCAGGAGGGCGGCACCGCGCCTGGCGCCAGGAGAACAGCACCGGGCCCCGCTCCCCGAGGACGGGAGCGGGGCCCAGCGTCTGCCCCTCCGTCAGTGGAAGGTGTGCTCCGCCGCCGGGAAGGCGCCGGACTGCACGTCCTCGGCGAACGCGCGGGCGGCGTCGCCGAGGACGGCCCGCAGGTTGGCGTACTGCTTGACGAACTTCGGCACCCGGCCGGCGGTCATGCCGGCGAAGTCCGTCCAGACCAGGACCTGGGCGTCGCAGTCGACGCCGGCGCCGATGCCGACGGTGGGGATGGCCAGCTGCTCGGTCACCTGCGCGGCCAGCTCGGCGGGCACGGCCTCCAGGACGACGGAGAAGGCGCCGGCCTGCTGGACGGCCTTGGCGTCGCGCAGCAGCTGGTGCGCCGCCTCGTCGCCGCGCCCCTGGACGGGGTAGCCGCCGAAGGCGTGCACCGACTGCGGGGTGAGCCCGATGTGCGCCATCACCGGGACGCCGGCCTCGACCAGCAGCTCGATCGAGCGGGCGCTGCGCTCGCCGCCCTCCAGCTTGACCGCCCCGACCCCGGCCTCCTTCATCAGCCGGGCGGCGTTGCGCATGGCCTGCGCGGGGGACTCCTGGTAGGAGCCGAACGGCAGGTCGGCCACGATCATGGCCCGCTTGGTGCCGCGGACGACGGCGGCGGAGAGCATCACCATCTGATCCATGGTCACCGGTACGGTCGTCTCGTAGCCGAGGTGGCAGTTGCCCGCCGAGTCGCCGACCAGCAGGACCGGGGTGCCGGCCTCGTCGAAGACGCCCGCGGTGAGGGCGTCGTAGGCCGTGAGCATCGACCACTTCTCGCCGCGCTGCTTGGCGGCGGCGAGGTCGCGGACGGTGACGCGGCGGTTGGTGACCCCGCCGTAGAGCGTGGCGGTCGACGCCTGGTTCTGGGCAGGCGAAGGCGAAGAAGCGTTCATCGAACAGGCTCCTGAAGGGTTGTCGTCTCGTGGCGCCGAATGGCGTCCCCGGATCACCTCCATGCTTGCACGACCCCGCACGGGCGCAAAGAGGTGTGCGCCGAGTGCGGTGCGATCCAGGACACACCAGGCCTCCGGCGGGCGGGTGGGCCCGGTCCTTTGCCCGAACTTTACGAAACGGAGTCGTCTCGTATCGAAAATCGGCGCTACGCTGATCGGGGGGTTACGAGACGCTCACGACTCGGAATTACCCGCCAGTGACACGCCACCACGGACGGGAACCGCAATGACCACCGCAGCCGCGCCACGCCGTGTGCCGGAAGCCATCCACCGTCGGCGCTGGGCGATCCTCTGCACCCTGGTGCTCGCCCTGCTCGTCGTCGTCCTCGACAACTCGATCCTCAACGTCGCGATGAAGACCATCGCGACCCCGGCGCCCGTCGGCCTGGGCGCCAGCCAGAGCGACCTGGAGTGGTCGATCAACTCCTACACCCTGGTCTTCGCCGGGCTGCTGTTCACGGCCGGCCTGCTCGGGGACCGGTTCGGCCGCAAACGCGCGCTGCTGGCCGGCATGGTGGTCTTCGGGATCGCCTCGCTGCTGTCCGCGCTGGCCGCCTCGCCCGGTGAACTCATCGGCTACCGCGCCCTGATGGGCGTCGGGGGCGCGCTGGCGATGCCGGCCACGCTGGCCATCATCATGAACGTCTTCGAGCGCTCCGAGCAGCCCAAGGCGATCGGCATCTGGGCCGGCGCGGTCGGCCTGGCCATCGCCATCGGCCCGATCACCGGCGGCCTGCTGATCGAGCACTTCTGGTGGGGCTCGGTCTTCCTGATCAACGTCCCGATCGTGATCGTCGCCCTGGTCGCGATGGCGCTGCTGGTGCCCGAGTCCAAGGACCCGGCCCCGGGCCGGCTCGACCCGGTCGGCGTGCTGCTCTCGATCGTCGGCCTGGTCACGCTGATCTACGGCATCATCAAGGGCGGCGAGCTCGCCGACTTCACCGCGGTCGGGGCCTGGGCGCCGATGCTGGTCGGCCTGGCGGCGCTGGTCGCCTTCGTCCGGTTCGAGAAGCGCACGGCACACCCGGCGCTGGACGTCACCTGGTTCCGCGACAAGGTGTTCAGCGCCTCCGTGGTGGTCGTCGGCGTGGTGTTCTTCGCCCTGATGGGCGTCTCCTTCTTCGGCGTCTTCTACATCCAGAGCGTGCGCGGCTACAGCGCGCTCCAGGCCGGCGTGCTGATGCTGCCGCTGGCCGGCGCCCAGCTGGTGTTCGCGCCCCGCGCCCGGCTGGTGGTCGACCGCTTCGGCGTCCGCGCCACCTGCGCCGGCGGCATGGCGCTGATCGCGGCCGGCTTCGTCGGCTACCAGCTGCTGGACGTCGACAGCCCGATCTGGGTGCTGGTGGTGCTCGGCCTGCTGATGGGGGCCGGCATGGCGCACGTGATGCCGCCGGTCACCGTCGCCATCATGGGCTCGCTGCCGCGGGAGAAGGCCGGCGCCGGCTCGGCGATCAACAACACGTTCCGCCAGGTCGGCGGCTCGCTCGGGGTCGCCGTGCTCGGTGCGGTGCTCTCCACCGTCTACCGCGACGGCATGGCCGACGAGCTGGACCGGCTGCCGACCGAGGCGCTGCGCGAGAAGGCGGGGGAGTCCCTGGAGGCCACCCTGGCCGTCGCCGGGCGGCTCGGCCCGCAGGGCGCCGACCTGGTCGGTCCGGCCAACGACTCCTTCATCGGCGCCATGCACGTGGTGGCCGGACTCTCGGCCGGCGTCACCGTGCTCGGCGCGCTGCTCGCCTGGTTCCTGCTCCCGGGCCGGCTGCCGGCCGGCGGCCCCGGCGGTGCGCCCACCCCGGAGCGGACCGCCGACCGTGCCGAGCAGGTCCGGGCCACCGAGTCCGCCGGCGCCTGACCGGTGACCGCGGCCGCCCGGCCGTGACCCGCCCCGGGGGCGGGCGGGCGTGTCGACGGCCACGCTGAGCGAGAATGGGGCCCCGTCCACCCGGAACCCTCCGGGCGGACGGGGCCACCGTCCGTACCGCGGCTTCCACCGGGCCGGGGCGCGGACGACAATCGGGAGTGGGGACGGCGCCGCGCGCCCGCGAGCACCGAGGGAGAACGAGCGGGATGAAGACGGACACCACGGTCGAGCCGACCTGCACCGGGCCGCGTCGGGGCCGTCCGCGCAGTGAGGCGGCCGAGCAGGCCATCTTCACCGCCGTCGAGGAACTCATGGCCGGCGGCACCAGCCTGACCGAGCTGACCATCGAGGGCATCGCCACCGCCGCCGGCGTCGGCAAGGCCACCATCTACCGGCGCTGGCCCAACAAGGAGGCGCTGCTGGTCGACATGGTCAGCCGGCTGGAGGCGCCGCTGCCCCAGCCCACCGGCGGGTCCGCCCGCGACGAGCTGGTGGCGATGATCGAGTACATGCGGATCCGCGGCCTGACCAAGCGCTCCCGCTGGGTGCTCAAGGCCGCCTTCAGCCAGATGCACAGCTGGCCCGAACTGCACGCCGCCTACCGCGAACGGGTGATCACACCGCGGCGGCAGCACGCCCGTGAGGTGGTCCTCCGCGGCATCGCCGAGGGCGAGCTCCGCTCCGACCTCGACGACGAGCTGCTCGGCGACCTGCTGCTCGGCCCGATCCTCGCCCGCAGCATCCTCTGGGACGACTCCGACCTGGACGATCCGACGCTGGCCGTGCGGATGGTCGACACGCTGCTGGAGGGCCTGGCCGGTCCGGCCGCCCGGAGCAGGCAGCGCGACCGGGGCGTGCCGGACGACCGGGGCGTGCCGGACGACCGGGGCTGACCTGCGCCTTTCCGGACGCGAACATTCCGGAACCGCCCGCCGCCGGCCGGCACCCTACCCGTCCGGGCCGTGCGGCGTGGCCTGGCTCACCAAACCGGGCCACGCCGGAACCCGCTCCACCGGCCCCGCGTCTGTCCCGGCATAGGCTGAGCCGGGAATCCGATCAAACCGGCACCAGTCCGGCACCCGCGCCCGCCCACCGGCGGCGCCCACCGGACCGGCAGGCGGCACGAACGACGGGAGCCACGGCATGACGCAGGCGGACAGGGCGGACCGGGCGGCGGCACCGGAGGCGGGGGGCAGCGGCCCCGGTCCCGCCGACGGTCCGGGCGCCGCCGAGGGTCCGGGCCCCGCCGAGGGACCCGGTGCCGCCGAGGGTCCCGGTAGCGCCGACGGTCGCCCCGGCGGCTCGGGCGGCTCCGGCGGCGCGGGCTCCACGGGCGCGGGCTTCCTGGGCCTGCGCGGCTGGGGCCGGGACGGCCGGGGCAGCACCACCTGGCGGCGCGGCCTGGTCGTCGCCGCCCTCGCCCTGCTCACCGCGGCCCTGCTCGCCTTCCACGCCGAGGTGCCCAACACCGTCGGCAACCTCGGCAGCCTGCTGGAGACCTTCCTGCCCTGGCTCGGCCTGGCCGTCCCGCTGCTGCTGGTGCCCGCCCTGCTGCGCCGCTCCGCGACCGCGCTGGTCGCGCTGCTGGTACCGGTGCTGATCTGGCTCAACATGTTCGGCGGGCTGCTCACCGACAAGAGCGGCGGCACCGGGGACTGGACGGTGGTCAGCCACAACGTGGCCGCCGCCAACTCGGACACCCAGGGCACGGTGAAGCTGCTCAGGGAGTCCGGCGCGCAGATCGTCGCCCTCCAGGAACTGGCCGGCAAGGCGCTGCGCACGTACGAGACCGGGCTGGCCGACACCTACCCGTACCACGCGGTGGAGGGCACGGTCGGGCTCTGGTCGAAGTACCCGATCGGCGGGGTCTCCGTGGTGGACATCAAGATGGGCTGGACCAGGGCGTTCCGGGCCCAGGTCACCACCCCGCAGGGCCCGGTCGCGGTGTACGTCGCGCACCTGCCCTCGGTCCGGCTGAAGGCCGAGGGCGGCTTCACCGTCCACCAGCGGGACGCCAGCGCCCAGGCCCTCGGCGACGCCATCCAGGCCGAGCCGCTGAAGAAGGTGCTGCTGCTCGGGGACCTCAACGGCACCATGAACGACCGGAGCCTGGCGCCGGTCACCTCGCAGATGCGCTCGGCCCAGGGCGCGGCCGGCGACGGCTTCGGCTTCAGCTGGCCGGCGTCCTTCCCGATGGCCCGGATCGACCAGATCATGAGCAAGGGCGGCCTGCGGCCCACCGACTCCCGCACCCTGGGCCGGGACGGCAGCGACCACCTCGCGGTGGCCGCCACCTACCGGTACTGATCGGCCTACCGGTACTGCTCGGCCCCGGCCCGGTACCGGTCAGCCCCGGCGCCACCGGTTGGTGATGGGGAGGCGGCGGTCCCGGCCGAAGCCCTTGACCGAGATCTTGGGGCCCGGCGGGTACTGCCGCCGCTTGTACTCGGCGGTGTCGACCAGCCGGACGACGCGGTCCACCACGGCGGGGTCGAAGCCGGCCGCCACGATCGCGTCCCGGCCCTGGTCGCCCTCCACGTAGAGGTCGAGCACGGTGTCCAGCAGGTCGTAGTCGGGCAGCGAGTCGGTGTCCACCTGGTCCGGCCGCAGCTCGGCGGACGGCGGCTTGCTGATGGTGTTCTCCGGGATCGGCGGTACCTCGCCGCGCCGCTCCGCCTCCTCGTTGCGCCAGCGGGCCAGCCGGAAGACCAGCGACTTGTAGACGTCCTTGATCGGCCCGAACGCGCCGACCGAGTCGCCGTAGAGGGTGGAGTAGCCGACCGCGAGCTCGCTCTTGTTGCCGGGCGCGAGCACGATGTGCCCCTCCTGGTTGGAGATCGCCATCAGCAGCGTGCCGCGCAGCCGGGACTGCAGGTTCTCCTCGGCCAGGCCGGTCAGCTCGGTGGCCGCCAGGTAGGCGTCGAACATCGGGGCGATCGGGACCGTCCGGAGGTGCAGCCCGGTGCGGCGCGCCAGCTCGGCCGCGTCGTCCCTGGAGTGCTGCGAGGAGTACCGGCTCGGCATCGAGACGCCGTACACGTTCCCGGCCCCGAGCGCGTCCACCGCGATGCTCGCCACCAGCGCCGAGTCGATGCCGCCGGACAGGCCGATCAGCACCGAGCGGAAGCCGTTCTTGCGCACGTACGCCCGGGTGCCGGAGACCAGCGCGGCCCAGATCTCGGCCTCGTCCGAGACCCGCGGGGCCACCTCGGCCCGCAGCCGCTCGGCGGGCGACTCCCGCTCCTCGCCGCCCAGCTCGGCGCGGACCAGGTGCAGGCCGTCGCTGAGCAGCAGCCCGTCGGTGTGGTCGCTGCTGGCGGCCGGCAGGTCCAGGTCCAGCACGAGCAGGTGCTCCTCGAACTGCGGGGAGCGGCCCAGCACCTCGCCGTCCGCGCCGACCACGATCGAGTCGCCGTCGAAGACCAGCTCGTCCTGGCCGCCGACCATGTTGACGTACGCCAGCGGGCAGCCCGCCTCGGCGGCGCGCCGTCGCACCAGCTCCAGCCGGATGTCGTCCTTGTTCCGCTCGTACGGCGAGCCGTTGATCACCAGCAGCAGGCCGGCCCCGGCCTCGCGGGCGGCGGTCACCCGGCCGCCGTCCTGCCAGATGTCCTCGCAGATCGCCAGGGCCACGTCCACCCCGTGCAGCCGCAGCACCGGCAGCTGGTCGCCGGGGACGAACCAGCGGTACTCGTCGAACACGCCGTAGTTGGGCAGGTGGTGCTTGGCGAACCGGGTGACCACCTCGCCCCGGTGCAGCACGGCGGCGCAGTTCTGCGGCGACCCGGCCGGGCGGCCGAACCGCGGCGAGGCGTGCTCGGAACGGCCGAGGTAGCCGACCACCACCGGCAGCCCGCCCAGTCCCTCGGCGGCCAGCCGGCCGGCCAGCTCGACCAGCGCGGACCGGGAGGCCTCGACGAACGAGCCGCGCAGGGCGAGGTCCTCGACCGGGTACCCGGTCAGGACCATCTCGGGGAAGGCGACCAGCTGGGCGCCGGCCTCGGCGGCCCGCTTGGTCCACTGCACCACCTCATCGCTGTTGCGGGCGATGTCACCGACCCAGGGGTCGATCTGGCTCAGGGCGAGACGGAGATTGGGCATGGCCCGAGTCTAATCGTCTAACTGACGCGATGTCCTCGGGCGGGGGTCGCCGCTGCCCTCGGCGGCGGTGATCCGCCATGATGGGGGCAGCCGCTCTCGGGTGGTTTCCGGGCGTAACACGAACGTAAAGAGCAGAGGTGAGACTGTCCCCATGGGCAAGCAGCAGGAGTTCGTGCTTCGGACGCTCGAAGAGCGTGACATCCGTTTCGTCCGGCTGTGGTTCACCGACGTGCTCGGGTTCCTGAAGTCGGTGGCCGTGGCGCCGGCCGAGCTGGAGCAGGCCTTCGAGGAGGGCATCGGTTTCGACGGCTCGGCGATCGAGGGCTTCGCCCGGGTCTACGAGTCCGACATGATCGCCAAGCCGGACCCGACCACGTTCCAGATCCTGCCGTGGCGCTCGGAGACGCCCGGGACGGCCCGGATGTTCTGCGACATCCTGATGCCGGACGGCTCGCCCTCCTTCGCCGACCCGCGGTTCGTGCTGAAGCGCACCCTGGAGAAGGCCTCCAACCTGGGCTTCACCTTCTACACCCACCCCGAGATCGAGTTCTTCCTGCTGAAGAACCTGCCCGGCGACGGCACCCCGCCGATCCCCGCCGACCAGTCCGGCTACTTCGACCACACCCCGCGCGGGGTGGGCCACGACTTCCGCCGCCAGGCGATCACCATGCTGGAGTCGATGGGCATCTCGGTGGAGTTCTCGCACCACGAGGGCGCCCCCGGCCAGCAGGAGATCGACCTGCGGTACGCCGACGCGCTCTCCACCGCCGACAACATCATGACCTTCCGCCTGGTCATGAAGGAGGTCGCGCTGGAGCAGGGCGTGCACGCCAGCTTCATGCCGAAGCCGTTCTCCGACCACCCCGGCTCGGGCATGCACACCCACCTCTCGCTGTTCGAGGGCGACCGCAACGCCTTCCACGAGTCCGGTGCCGAGTACCAGCTCTCCAAGGTCGGCCGCTCCTTCATCGCGGGCCTGCTGAAGCACGCCGCCGAGACCGCCGCCGTCACCAACCAGTGGGTCAACTCCTACAAGCGGATCTGGGGCGGCTCGCAGCGCACCGCGGGCGCCGGCGGCGAGGCCCCCTCGTACATCTGCTGGGGCCACAACAACCGCTCCGCGCTGATCCGGGTGCCGATGTACAAGCCCGGCAAGCAGGGCTCCACCCGGATCGAGGTCCGCTCCCTCGACACCGGCTGCAACCCCTACCTCGCCTACGCCGTCACCCTCGCCGCCGGCCTCAAGGGCATCGAGGAGGGCTACGAGCTGCCCCCGGGTGCCGACGACGACGTGTGGGCCCTCACCGACTCCGAGCGCCGCGCCCTCGGCATCCAGCCGATGCCGCAGAACCTCGGCGAGGCCATCGACCTGATGCAGCGCAGCGAGCTGGTCGCCGAGACCCTCGGCGAGCACGTGTTCGACTTCTTCCTGCGCAACAAGCGCCAGGAGTGGGAGGAGTACCGCTCCGAGGTCACCCCCTTCGAGCTGCGGAAGAACCTCCAGGTTCTCTGACGGCCTGTCAACTACCCAGTGGGCTTGCTCCGTTCGGAGTGGGCCCACTTGTGGTTCGTGGAGACGGGCGCCCGTGCCGGTGGGCGTTGAGGGTGGAGCGGGCGTGCCAGGGCGGTGTCCCCCGCGCACGCTAATTCGTTAGGCCGATGCGGTTACACCCCAGCGGTGCGAACCGTGAACGGATGACGGAGGGGCGTATTCAGAAGATCCGTTTTGCGGATCATCCTGGAGCGTCATGCGTACTCGAATCACCACCCTGGTCCTGTCCGGACTGGCCTCGGCCGCCCTCGTCTGGGGAGCGGACGGCACGGCCTACGCCTCACCCCTCGTCGACCACGGCGTGGCCTCGGAATCCGTGGAGGCCCAGGGCGAATGGGTCGACAGCCTCCTGCGCCTGGCCGAGGAGGACACCGGCTCAGCCGCCAGCACCTGGACCTTCACCGGTCGCAGCACCATCCACTCCTCGCCGGTGGTCCGCCCGGCGCACCGGGCCGAGACCGGTACCGACGCCGAGGCCGAGGCCGCCTGGGCCGACGGCCCGGCGTGGGAGTCCGCCGAGTCGGGCGGGGGCGACGGCGTGGAGCAGGACGAGCCGGCCCAGCTGGGCGAGGACGGCATCGTGCGCACCCGGCCGGCGGCTTCGTCGTCGCCGGAGCTCGTGACCCCCGAGGGGCGGCCGACCGGTGGCGGCGAGCACGGCGAGCACTGCGCCGAGAACGGGCAGGGCCACGGCGACGGTCACGGGCCGTCCGACTGCGACTGCGAGTCCGGTGGTCACGAGGGCCACGGTGGTCACGAGGGTCACGGCGGCCACGAGGGCCACGAGGGTCACGAGGGTCACGGCGGCCACGAGGGTCACGGCGGCCACGAGGGCCACGAGGGTCACGAGGGCCATGGTGGTCACGAGGGCCACGGCGAGCAGGGGCAGGGGCAGAACCAGGGCCAGAGCAACGGCCAGAACCAGGGCCAAGGCCAAGGCCAGGGCCAGAACCAGGGCCAGGGCCAGCTGCAGGGTCAGGGCCAGGAACAGGGCCAGAGCCAGAGCGGCGCGCAGAACCAGGGCCAGGACCAGCACGTCAACGTGACCGTCGTCGTGCAGAACAGCGTCAGCGTCACCAACAACCTCGACAACAGCGCGAACAACATCGCCGCCAGCAGCTCGAACAACTCGGCGCACAACAGCGCGCAGAACGCGGCGCACAACAGCCAGTCGGCCTCGCAGGACAACAAGCTGTCCAACGCCCAGAGCCAGAAGAACCAGCAGGCCTCGCACAACGTGAACAAGACCAGCCTCGCCGGGCAGGCGGGCAAGCCCTCCACGGCGGTCCACCACGGCGGCGGCGAGCACGGCGGGAAGCCCGTGCACCACGCCTCCGGCCAGGAGCACCAGAGCGGTCACTACGGCGGCGGCAAGGACCATCAGGGCAAGCCGTACGGCAAGGACACGGAGCACAAGTCCGGGCACCACCACGGCGAGCTCGCCGAGACGGGTTCCCAGGGGATGCCGATCATGATCGGCCTCTCGGCCGCGCTGCTCGCGGCGGGCGTGGCGGCGATGCGGGTCGGCCGGCGGCGTGCATGACCGCACCCGTCCCCCGGGCCGCCGGGTGAACCCACGGGCCGCGCTGCGCGGTCGTCCGGGATGCCGTCCCGGCCGTTGAACGGCCGGGACGGTCGGCCGGGGGGGAGGCGCGCCGCGCCCCCGTCCGTCGGCCGGCCTCCACCGGTCGCCCCTGCGAGGGGCCCGGCTACCGCAGCTCGGGAGGCGGCGTACGAGCGGCGTCCACCGGCTGCTCCCGGACCAGGCTGCCCCAGACGGCCATCCGGTGGAGCGAGGTGTAGACCGGCGTGCAGGTCGTCAGGGTGATGTAGCGGCCTGGCCCGGTGTAGGGGGAGCCGGTGGGCACCGGGGCGATGACGCCGGTGTCGTCCTTGGAGGTCTTCGGCAGCGTGGCGTCGACGCGGTACACGTACCAGCGGTCGCGGGTCTCCACGACCAGGGGGTCGCCCGGCTCCAGCACGTCCAGGTCGTGGAACTTCGCGCCGTGGCCGTCCCGGTGGGCGGCCAGGGCGAAATTCCCGCGGGGTTCCCAGGGCATGGCGGAGGCGTACGGCTCCGTGTAGGCGCCGGCGACGCCCTCCGCGAGGGTCCTCTCGTCGGTGCCGGACTTGATCAGCACCTGGTAGCCGGCGCCCATCGCGGGCACGTGCAGGAAACCGATGCCGTCGTCCTCCCCGAACGGGGCCGGGGCGGCGGCGTCCGTGCTTCCAGTCGGTGGCGCCGTCGTCGGCGGTGTCGCCGGGACCGCCGTCGACCAGCGCCGACGCAGCTGTTCGGCGGCGAGATCCGCGTGCCGGTCGGCCGTGAGGTCCGTCCACCACAGTGCGTGGACGACCAGCAGGGCGAGCAGCACGCCCACGGTGAACAGCAGGTCGCCGAGCGCACCGACCGCGGCCCGGCGCGGGCGCCGGCGCGGGGATCGGGCCGCGGGCGGGTGCGCGGTCGCCATGGGCTGTCCTTCGACTGAGGCCGGGGTGCGGACGTCGGACCGGGAAGGGGCGCGGTCCGCACGGCGCAGCCGCGGGCACGCCGTGGCCCGAGCCGTCCGGACCGGTCATGGGCGTACTCCACCGCGCCCCGGACGGGCGGGCAAGCCGACACGCCACACCGCCGGCCGGGCGGCGTCCGCTCCGCGGTCATGCCCGGCGCCGCGCCGTGGGGGCGCGTAACCTGCTGAACGGAGGGATGGAGGGGCCATGGCGGTGGAGGAGCAGCGGGCCGGGAGCCGGGTGAGCCGGCCGGAGATCAGGCTCGTCCGGCGGGGGTTCACCGATCCGGCGCAGGCCGTGCGGCTGCTCGCCGGGCCCGCCCTGGAGGGGCTGGCCGACGACCCCGTCCTGCTGGACGCGCTCGGCGCCACCGCCGACCCCGACCTCGCCCTGCTCGGCCTCGCCCGCCTGCTGGAGGCCGCCGACGAGCCGGACCGGCACGCCCTGCGCGACACCCTGACCACCTCGAAGCCGCTGCGCGACCGGCTGCTCGGCGTGCTCGGCGCGTCCACCGCGCTCGCCGACCACCTGGCCCGGCACCCGCACGACTGGCACGCGCTGGTCACCTTCGAGCTGCGCGACATGCACCCCGGCCCGGACGACTTCCTGCGCGCGCTCGCCGAGGCCGTCCGGTCGGACGGCGCCGGCCGCCCGGCTGACGCGCTGCGGATCGCCTACCGCCGCTGCCTGCTGGCCATCGCCGCCCGCGACCTCACCGGCACCACCGACCTCGCGCAGACCGCCGCCGAGCTCGCCGACCTGGCCGGCGCCACCCTGCAGACCGCCCTGGACCTCGCCGCCGAGCAGGACCCGGACGCCGCCGCGGCCTGCCGCCTCGCCGTCATCGGCATGGGCAAGTGCGGCGGGCGCGAGCTCAACTACGTCTCCGACGTGGACGTGATCTTCGTCGCCGAGCCGCGGGAGGGCGTCGACGAGCACGAGGCGCTCAAGGCCGCCACCCGGCTGGCCGCCGCGCTCACCCGGCTCTGCTCCGACACCACCGGCGAGGGCACCATCTGGCCGGTCGACGCCAACCTGCGGCCGGAGGGCCGGCACGGCCCGCTGGTGCGCACCCTGGCCAGCCACGTCGCGTACTACCAGCGGTGGGCCAAGACCTGGGAGTTCCAGGCCCTGCTCAAGGCCCGCCCGGTGGCCGGGGACACCGAGCTGGGCGCGGCGTACCTGGCGGCGCTGGAGCCGATGGTCTGGCAGGCCGCCGCCCGGGAGAACTTCGTCGCCGACGTGCAGCAGATGCGCCGCCGGGTGATCGACTCCATCCCGGCCACCGAGCTGGACCGCCAGCTCAAACTCGGCCCGGGGGGCCTGCGCGACGTCGAGTTCTCCGTCCAGCTGCTCCAACTGGTGCACGGCCGCACCGACCCGGCCCTGCGCAGCGGCAACACCCTGGAGGCGCTCGCCGCGCTCTCCCGCGGCGGCTACGTCGGCCGGGCCGACGCCGCCTCGCTGGACGCGGCGTACCGGTTCCTGCGCTCGCTGGAGCACCGGATCCAGCTGCACCGGCTGCGCCGCACCCACCTGATGCCGACCGGCGAGGCGGACCAGCGCCGACTGGCCCGCTCGCTCGCCCCGCTGATCAACGACGACACCCGGGCCGACCCGGTCGCCGCCCTCCAACGGGAGTGGAAGCGGCACGCGGTGGAGGTCCGCCGGCTGCACGAGAAGCTGTTCTACCGGCCGCTGCTGGACGCCGTCGCCGAACTGCCGCCCGGTGCGGCGGGCCTCACCCCGGACGCGGCCCGGGCCCGGCTGGAGGCGCTCGGCTACGCCGACCCGGCCGCCGCGCTGCGCCACCTCTCGGCACTGGCCTCCGGCGTCAGCCGCAAGGCCGCCATCCAGCGCACCCTGCTGCCGGTGCTGCTCGGCTGGTTCGCCGACTCCGCCGACCCGGACGCGGGGCTGCTCAACTTCCGCCAGGTCTCCGACGCGCTCGGCCGCACCCCCTGGTACCTGCGGCTGCTGCGCGACGAGAGCGGTGCCGCCGAGCAGCTCGCGCGGGTGCTCTCGGCCGGCCGGCTCGCCCCCGACCTGCTGCTGCGCGCCCCCGAGGCGGTGGCCATGCTGGGTGACCCGCAGGGCCTGGTGCCGCGCGGCCGGGCCGGGCTGGAGCAGGAGGTGCTGGCCGCGGTCGGCCGGGCCGACACGGCCGGGGCGGCGGTCGCCGCCGCGCGGTCGGTGCGCCGCCGCGAGCTGTTCCGGACGGCCGCCGCCGACGTGCTCGGCCGCCTCGGCGACGATCCCGCCGAGGCCCTGGACGCCGCCGGGGAGGCGCTCACCGCGCTGAACGCCGCCACCCTGCAGGGTGCGCTGCGCGCCTGCATCGCGGGCTGGGAGGCCCGGCACGGGGATCTGCCGACCCGGATCGCGGTGATCGCGATGGGCCGGTTCGGCGGGCACGAGCTGGGCTACGGCTCCGACGCGGACGTGCTCTTCGTCCACGAGCCGCTGCTCGGCTCGCTGGAGCACGACGCCGCGAAGGCCGCCCAGGCGGTCTGCCACGAGCTGCGCGCCCTGCTGGCCGCGCCGTCCACCGAGCCGCCGTTGGAGGTCGACGCCGACCTGCGGCCGGAGGGCCGCAACGGGCCGCTGGTGCGCACCCTCGCCTCGTACGCGGCGTACTACCGGCGCTGGTCGCACGCCTGGGAGAGCCAGGCGCTGCTGCGGGCCGAGCCGGTGGCCGGGGACGAGGAGCTGGGAGCGCGGTTCCGGCAGCTGATCGACCCGCTGCGCTACCCGGGCGCCGGGGTGCCGGAGCGGGACCTGATGGAGATCCGCCGGATCAAGGCCCGGATCGAGGCGGAGCGGCTGCCGCGCGGGGCCGACCCGACCACCCACACCAAGATCGGGCGGGGCGGGCTGGCCGACGTCGAGTGGACCGTCCAGCTGCTCCAGCTGCAGCACGGGCACGAGCTGCCGGCACTGCGCACCAGCCGGACCAGGGCCGCGCTGGCGGCCGCGCTGGACGCCGGGCTGGTCGGGACGGAGGACGCGGCGGTGCTGGACGCCGCCTGGGTACTGGCCTCGCGGGTGCGGTCCGCGGTGATGCTGGTGCGCGGCCGGCCGGGGGACAGCTTCCCCGCGGACGCCCGGGAGCTGGCCGGGGTCGCCCGTTACCTCGGCTACGGTGCCGGGCACAGCGGCGAGCTGGTGGACGACTACCGGCGCACCACCCGGCGGGCCCGGGTGGTGGTGGAGCGGCTGTTCTACGGGTGAGGCTCCACGGATCGGGCCCGCAGCGGTGGAGCCGGGCCGGGCCGGGAACGCGGAGGGGCCCCGCCGGCACGGCGGGGCCCCGGGAACCTGACGTCAGCGCCGGCCGGCGCTCACGGCGGGCGCACTCCACTGCTCGGGCACGGTGATCGGCTGCTCCGCCGTCTCCCGGGCCGGGACCCTGGGCAGCTGGTAGGCCCAGACGTGGTAGATCAGCCGGGCCGCCACGAAGCCGACCGCGAGGCACGCGACGCCGCCGACGGCGTCCATCCAGAAGTGGTTGGCGGTGGAGACGATCACCACCAGGGTGACCACCGGGTAGAGCAGGCCGAGCGTCCGGACCCAGGCCGCGCGGGCCAGGAAGAAGATCGCCAGACCGCACCAGAGCGACCAGCCGATGTGCATCGAGGGCATCGCGGCGAACTGGTTGGAGACGTGCCGGGCCGGGCCGGAGGCCATCGAGCCCCAGGTGTGGTGGACCAGCACGGTGTCGACGAAGTTGCCGCCGGTCATCAGCCGGGGCGGCGCGAGCGGGAAGAAGTAGAAGCCGACCAGCGCGATGCCGGTGGTGACGAACAGCACCGTGCGCGCCGCGACGTACCGCCCGGGGTGGCGGCGGTACAGCCAGACCAGGACGCCGATGGTCACGATGAAGTGCAGCGTCGCGTAGTAGTAGTTCATCCCGACGATCAGCCACGAGATCTTGTCCACCGCGTGGTTGACCGAGCGCTCGACGGCGAAGCCGAGGCTCTGTTCGAAGTCCCAGATCCACGTCGCGTGCTTCTGGGCTATCGAGGCCTGTTCGGGCACGGCGTTGCGGACGAGGGAGTAGACCCAGTAGCTGATCCCGATCAGGGCCAGCTCGAACCAGATCCGCGGCCGGGCCGGCGAGCGCCGCTGGTCGCGGATGCGGCCGCGCAGCGCGGCGGAGCGGGACTGGGCCGCGCGGGTGGCTCCGTCGGGGATCCGGCCGCCCCCGGGCGCGACCGGTTCGGAACCGCCGGTGTGGTCCTGCTCGACGTGCTCGGCGCCGGGCTGCGTGGTCTCGGTCGGTTCCCCCATGGACGAGAAGTCTGCCAGACGTCCCGTAGCCGTCTGCTCATCCTGCGGAAGTGGATTCTTCACCGGCTGTCCCCCTTGAGGGCTAGGGGGTAGCTCCCACCGGGGTAGCGGGTGCGGCTGGGTCTGGTGCGAACCGGTGGGACGGGCATACGTCCCATTGTCACGCCGGGCGGATCGGCCGGCGCAATCGGGGTGCGGACATCGGTACGAGAAGCGTATTTTCCCTGCCGGAAACGGTTTCTGCATCTTGCTGAAACATATTGCAGACCGCTAGCGTCCTGGCAACTCGATCACCCCCTTCCCCCGCAGGGAGCCCTCAGTGGCCGATCTCCCGCCCCGCCGCCGGCGGAGCACCACCCGCAGACCCGGCCGGACGGCGGTGCTGCTCGCCGCCTCGCTCACCGCCGCCACCCTCGGCACCGCCCCGGCAGCCCTCGCCGCCGCCCCGCCCGGCCCGCCCTCGGACGCCGCGCTCGCCGCCACCGCCGGGCGGCACGACCTCACCCGGGAGCAGTTCTACTTCGTCCTGCCGGACCGCTTCGCCAACGGCGACCACGCCAACGACACCGGAGGCATCACCGGCAGCCGGCTGGAGCACGGCCTCGACCCGGCGGACAAGGGCTTCTACCACGGCGGCGACCTGGCCGGACTGATCCAGAAGCTCGACTACATCCAGGACCTCGGCACCACCGCGATCTGGATGGCGCCGATCTTCAAGAACAAGCCCGTCCAGGGCACCGGCGACAACGCGAGCGCCGGCTACCACGGCTACTGGATCACCGACTTCACCCAGGTCGACCCGCACTTCGGCACCAACGAGCAGCTCAAGGAGCTGATAGCCAAGGCGCACGCGCGGGGCATCAAGGTCTTCTTCGACGTCATCACCAACCACACCGCCGACGTCATCGACTACCAGGAGAAGCGGTACGGCTACCGCTCCACCGGCGCCTACCCGGTGCTGGACGCGGACGGCCGGCCGGTCGACGAGACCGCCGTCGCCGACGCGGCCGCCGCCTGGCCGAAGCTGACCAAGGAGTCGTTCCCGTACAGCCCGGTCTTCCGCAACCCGGCCGACGCCACCGCCAAGACCCCGGCCTGGCTCAACGACCCCGCGCTCTACCACAACCGCGGCGACTCCACCTTCGTCGGCGAGTCCGCCACCGAGGGCGACTTCTCCGGCCTGGACGACCTCGACACCCAGAACCCCAAGGTGGTGCAGGGCTTCGAGAAGGTCTACCAGCAGTGGGTCAAGGACGCCGGCGTGGACGGCTTCCGGATCGACACCGTCAAGCACGTCAACATGGCGTTCTGGCAGCAGTGGGCGCCCGCGCTCAAGGACTTCGCCGCCAAGCAGGGCAACCGGAAGTTCTTCATGTTCGGCGAGGTCTACTCCGGCGACCCGGCGGTCACCTCGCCGTACGTCACCAAGGGACGGCTGCAGGCCACCCTCGACTTCCCGTTCCAGAACGCGGCCCGCTCCTACGTCTCGCAGGGCGGCTCGGCGAAGAACCTGGCCGACGTCTACGGGCAGGACTACCGCTACACGAGCGCCGACACCGACGCGTACGAGCTGCCGACCTTCCTCGGCAACCACGACATGGGCCGCTTCGGCTCCTTCCTGCTGAGCGACAACCCGGGCGCCGACGAGGCCACCCTGCTGAAGAAGGACCGGCTCGGCAACGAGCTGCAGTTCCTCACCCGCGGCCAGCCCGTCGTCTACTACGGCGACGAGCAGGGCTTCACCGGCGCCGGCGGCGACAAGGACGCCCGGCAGGACCTCTTCGCCTCGCAGACGCCCTCCTACAACGGCGACCGGGTGCTCGGCGGCTCCGCCGGCTCCGCCGACCGCTACGGGCAGGGCGGCGAGCTCTACCGGGGCATCGCAGGGCTGGCGAAGCTGCGCCGCGACCACCCGGCGCTCGCCGACGGCGCCCAGATCGAGCGGTACGCCGCAGACGGCGCGGGTGTGTACGCGTTCTCCCGGATCGACGCCGGGGAGCAGGTCGAGTACCTCGTCGCGGTCAACAACGCGACCGAGGCGAAGACCGTCACCCTGGACACCTTCTCGGCCGGCCAGGGCTTCGACCGGATCTACCCGGTCGCCGGGGAGCGGCTGACCAGCGGCGCCGACCGGAAGGTCACCGTCACCGTGCCGGCGCTGTCGTCGGTCGTGCTCAAGGCCGCCGGCAAGCTCGCCCCGGTCGCGGCCGCGCCGCAGCTCGCGCTCAAGCCGCCGGCCGAAGGGTCCTCCGGCAGCGTCACCGTCGGTGCGGACGTCGACGGCGGCGGCTTCAACCGGGTCACCTTCGCCGCCCAGATCGGCAACGCGCCCTGGCAGAACCTCGGCACCGCCGACAGCGGGGCGTCCGGCTCCGCCGGCCAGGTCACCTTCCGGGTCACCCAGGACCTCTCCGCCGTCGCCCCCGGCACCGTCGTCCGCTACAAGGCCGTGGTGCAGGACTCCAGCGGCCACCTGCGCTCGGCCACCGGCAGCTTCACCACCGGGGCCCCGGCGCCCAAGCCGGTGCCCAGCGCCACCGCCCGCCCGTACGCCGTCGTGCACTACCAGCGCAAGGACGGCGACTACGACGGCTGGAACCTCTACGCCTGGGGCGACATCGCCGACGGCGAGTCCACCCAGTGGCCGGCCGGGCACGGTTTCACCGGCCGGGACGCGTACGGCGCCTTCGCCTACGTGAAGCTGAAGCCCGGCGCCTCCGACGTGGGCTTCATCGTGGAGAAGGACGGCGTCAAGGACGTCGACGCCGACCGGCACCTGGACGTCGGCTCGACCGGCGAGATCTGGCTCAAGGAGGGCGACCCGACGGTCCGCACCGCCAACCCGGGCCCGGTCACCACCCCGCCCGCCAACACCGCCGTCATCCACTACAACCGGGCGGACGGCGACTACGACGGCTGGGGCCTGCACGACTGGACCGGCGCCGCCAACCCCACCGACTGGGGCAACCCGCTGCAGCCGGTGCGCCGCGACGCCTTCGGCGCCGTCTTCGAGGTGCCGCTCGCGCCCGGCGCGACCAGCCTCAGCTACATCCTGCACCGGGGCAACGACAAGGACCTGCCGGGCGACCAGTCGCTGGACTTCGCGGTCAACGGCCGCGAGGTGTGGATCCTCGGCGGCCGCGAGGGCTACCTGCTGCCGCAGAACGCCGCCGCTTCCTCGCAGCTGGACCTCGGCTCGGCCAAGGCCCAGTGGATCGACGCGAGGACGCTGGTCGTCCCCGCCGCGTACGGCGCGGGCGACGCCGGCCTGGCCGGCGGGACCAGCGCCCAGCTGGTGTACGACCCGGCGGGCGGCATCACGGCCGACAAGGGCGTGCTGAGCAAGCCCGGCCAGTGGATCCGGCTGACGCCCGCCCCGGGCGGCCTGACCGACGCGCAGAAGACCAAGTACCCGCACCTGGCCGGCTACCGCGCCTTCACGGTGGACCCGCGCGACGCCGGCCGGATCACCCAGGCCCTGCGCAGCCAGCTGCTCTTCACCGAGCACCTGCCCAGCGGCGCCGCCCTGGCCGCCACCGGGGTGCAGATCCCGGGCGTGCTCGACGACCTGTACGCGCGCCGCACCGGCCGGGTGGACTTCGGCCCGGCGTACTACAACGGCAAGGTGGCGCTCTCGGTCTGGGCGCCGACCGCCCAGGAGGTCTCCGTCCAGCTCTTCGACGGCCCGGCCGGCGGCACCCCGAAGACCGTGCCGCTGAAGCTGGACGACGAGACCGGCGTCTGGGAACTGGTCAGGGACAGGGCCGAGCTGGACGGCAAGTACTACCTGTACCAGGTGAAGGTCTGGGCGCCGTCCGTCCAGAAGCTGGTGACCAACACCGTCACCGACCCGTACTCGGTCGCGCTCTCCACCGACTCGCGGCGCAGCCTGGTCGCCGACCTCGCCGCCAAGGAGCTCAAGCCGCAGGGCTGGGACGACCACGCCGTTCCGAAGGCCGTGCCGCCCGCGCAGCAGCAGATCCAGGAGCTGCACGTCCGGGACTTCTCGGTCGAGGACACCACCGTGCCGGCCGCCGAGCGCGGCACCTACCTGGCCTTCACCGAGTCGCAGTCGGCCGGGATGCGGCACCTGAGCGAGCTGGCCGAGGCCGGCGTCACCACCGTCCACCTGCTGCCGACCTTCGACATCGCCACCATCCGGGAGAACCGGGCCGAGCAGAAGCTGCCCGCCTGCGACCTCGCGTCCCTCGCCGCGGACAGCGAGAAGCAGCAGGAGTGCGTGGCGGCCGTCGCGGCCGAGGACGCCTACAACTGGGGCTACGACCCGCTGCACTACAACGTGCCGGAGGGCTCGTACGCGACGGACCCGAACGGTACGGCCCGCACCGTGCAGTTCCGGCAGATGGTCCAGGCGATCCACGCCGCCGGGCTGCGGGTGGTGCTGGACGTGGTCTACAACCACACCGCCGCCAGCGGCCAGGCCGAGCACTCGGTGCTGGACAAGGTGGTGCCCGGCTACTACCAGCGGCTCGACGCCAACGGCAAGGTGACCACCGACAGTTGCTGCGCGGACACCGCGCCCGAGCACGCCATGATGAACCGCCTGGTGGTGGACTCGGTGACCACCTGGGCCCGCGAGTACAAGGTGGACGGCTTCCGCTTCGACCTGATGGGCCTGGACCCGAAGTCCACCATGCTGGACGTGCAGGCCGCGCTGCGCCGGATGACCCCGGACTCGGACGGCGTCGACGGGAAGAACATCCTGCTCTACGGCGAGGGCTGGAACTTCGGCGTGGTGGCGAACAACGCCCGGTTCGAACAGGCCACCCAGCTCAACATGGCCGGCACCGGGATCGCCACCTTCGACGACCGGATCCGGGACGCCGCCCGGGGCGGCAACTTCATGCTCTCCTCCGCCCCCCAGCAGGGCTTCGCCTCGGGCCTGTTCACCGACCCGAACGGCTCGCCCGCCAACGGCACCCCGGAGGAGCAGAAGGCCCGGCTGCTCAAGCAGATGGACCAGCTGAAGGTGGCGCTCACCGGCAACCTGGCCGGCTACAGCTTCACCGACAGCTCCGGGCGGACGGTCACCGGCGCCGGCGTCGACTACAACGGCGCCCCGACCGGGTACGCGGCCAAGCCCGGCGAGGCGATCGAGTACGTGGACGCGCACGACAACGCCGACCTGTTCGACGCGCTCGCGTACAAGCTGCCGGCCGGCACGGCGCCCGCCGACCGGGCCCGGATGCAGGCGCTCGCGCTCTCGCTGACCGCGCTGACCCAGGGGCCGGGCTTCGCCCAGGCCGGCACCGACCTGCTGCGCTCCAAGTCGCTGGACGCCAACGCCTACGACTCCGGTGACTGGTTCAACGCCATCCACTGGGACGCCTCCCAGGGCAACGGCTGGGGCCGGGGCCTGCCGCCGGCGGCCGACAACAAGGAGATGTGGCCGGCCGCCAAGTCCCTGCTGGCCAACCCGAAGCTGAGGGTGGGCGCCGCGGACATCGCCGCGACCAGCGCGCAGTACCAGCAGTTCCTGCGGATCAAGCAGGGCTCGCCGCTGTTCTCGCTGCCCACCCTGGCGGCGGTTCAGCAGCGGCTCTCCTACCCGCTCTCCGGCACGGCCGGCGAGACGCCCGGGGTGATCACGCTGCACCTGGACGGCACCGGGCTGGCGGGCGCGGAGAAGGGGATCACCGTGGTGTTCAACGCCACGCCCTCGGCGCAGCAGCAGACCGTGGCCGGGCTGAGGGGGACGGCGCAGGCGCTGCACCCGGTGCAGGCGGGCGGCGTCGACCCGGTGGTCAAGCAGTCCGGCTTCGACGCCGGGACCGGCACGTTCACCGTGCCGGGCCGCACCGTGGCGGTGTTCGTCCAGCGCTGACGGGCCGGGTCCCCGCTGACGGGCCGGGTCCCTCCGGCGCTGACGGGCCGGGTCCCCGCTGACGGGCCGGGTCCCTCCAGCGCTGACGGACGGCCGGAAACGGGCCCCGTACCGCCTCGTGGCGGTGCGGGGCCCGGGCGGTTCCGGACCGGCCGGCCCCCGGTTGGCCGAAAACAGTCGCTGGCACGGCCGGAACAGTGACGTGTCGCGCCCGCGCGGCGCTGTCGCCCGGGACGCGGCCGCGGCGGCCGTCGGGAGCACTGGTCAGTGCCCGCCGGGGGTGGCCGAACGGTCCGGCGAAAATGAAAACGGTCGTCACGAGTTCCCACGCCTGTAACACAGTCAAGGGGCCGGCCGGTATACGGTTTCGGTCGCTAATCGGCCAATCCGTGGCATGCATCTGTCATTAACGGCTCGTTTGCTGCCACGATTCCTCCGGCTGCAGACGAGGGGGCCCCACCCCCCGGTGCGGCCGTGCCAGGTCAGGAACAGCGCGTCCCCTGTCGGAAACCGCTCCACCTCGCTCCGCGAAAACCGCACCCGCGTCGCGCACCGGCGGCGGGGGCCCCCACTGCGCCGCAACCCTGCGGCCAGGTTCTCTCCACCGCTCGCGAACCCGCGTCGGTCGGAAAAGGAGTCCGCATGTCCCGTTACACCCAGGCCCGGAAGGCGGCGGTTGTCATGGCCGCCACCACCGCGCTGCTGGTGACCGGCATCCCGGTCATCGCGCAGGCGGCCGCTCCGGACGCCCCGGCCGCCGTCGCCGCCCAGCAGGCGAGCCGCGCCGAGCTCCTCGCCTCCGCGACCCAGCAGACCTCCACCCTCGCCCAGAGCCTGGGCCTGGGCAGCGAGGAGAAGCTGGTCACCAAGGACGTCGTCCAGGACGCCAACGGCGCCCGCCACCTGCGCTACGAGCGCACCTACGCCGGACTCCCGGTGCTCGGCGGCGACCTGATCGTCCACCAGGACGCCACCGGTGCCACCCAGGGTGTGACCAAGGCCAGCCAGGCCGTTCTGACCGGCGTGGACACCACGCCCAAGCTGGCCGCGCCGAAGGCGCAGGAGGCCGCGCTCGCCGCCGAGGCCGGCTCCGCCCTCGACAAGGCCCCCCGCCTGGTCGTCTGGGCCGCCGAGGGCACCCCGAAGCTCGCCTGGGAGACCGTCGTCTCCGGCAAGGAGTCGGACGGCACCCCGAGCCGCCTGCACGTGGTCACCGACGCCGCCACCGGCGCCGTGCTGAGCAAGGCCGAGGGCATCAAGACCGGCTCCGGCACCGGCGTCTTCGTCGGCAACGTGTCGCTGACCACCACCCAGAGCGGGTCGCAGTTCCAGCTCAAGGACGGCAGCCGCGGTGGCCAGTACACCACCAACATGAACCACGGGACGACGGGCAACGGCACGCTCTACGCCAAGAGCAGCGACACCTGGGGCAACGGCCAGGCCAGCAACAGCGAGTCCGCCGCCGTCGACGCCCAGTTCGGCGCCGCCGCGACCTGGGACTTCTACAAGAACACCTTCGGCCGCCTCGGCATCAAGAACAACGGCGTCGGCGCCTTCAGCCGCGTTCACTACGACAACAACTACGTGAACGCGTTCTGGGACGACGACTGCTTCTGCATGACCTACGGTGACGGCGACGCCAACACCCACCCGCTGACCGAGCTCGACGTGGCCGGCCACGAGATGAGCCACGGCGTCACCTCGGCCACCGCCAACCTGAACTACTCGGGCGAGTCCGGCGGCCTCAACGAGGCCACCTCGGACATCTTCGGCAACGCCGTCGAGTTCTACGCCAACCTGCCCGCCGACAACCCGGACTACCTGGTCGGCGAGCTCATCGACATCAACGGCAACGGCACGCCGCTGCGCTACATGGACAAGCCGTCCAAGGACGGCCAGTCGGCCGACTACTGGTCCTCCACCGTCGGCAACAAGGACGTCCACTACTCCTCGGGCGTCGGCAACCACTTCTTCTACCTGCTGGCCGAGGGCGGCGGCGCCAAGGTCATCAACGGCGTCAGCTACAACAGCCCGACGTACAACAACATCGCCGTCACCGGCATCGGCCGGGACAAGGCGCTGCAGGTCTGGTACAAGGCGCTGACCACGTACATGACCTCCACCACCAACTACGCCGACGCCCGCACCGCGACGCTGAGCGCCGCCAAGGACCTCTACGGCGAGAACAGCCCCGAGTGGATCCAGGTCGGCACCGCCTGGGCCGCCGTCAACGTCGGCACCGTGCCCCCGAACCCGGGTGGCGTCACCGTCACCAGCCCGGGCAACCAGAGCACCAAGGTCGGCACCGCGGTCAACCTGGCCATCAAGGCCAGCGGCGGCACCGCCCCGCTGTCCTACTCGGCCACCGGCCTGCCGGCCGGCCTGTCGATCAACGCCTCGACCGGCGTCATCACCGGCACCCCGACCACCGTCGGCACGTCCAACGTGACCGTGACGGCCAAGGACGCGGCGGGCAAGACCGGTACCGCCAGCTTCACCTGGGCGGTCACCGACACCACCTCCAACTGCACCCCGGCCCAGCTGCTCGGCAACGCCGGCTTCGAGACCGGCTCCGCCGCGCCGTGGACCGCCACCAGCGGCGTCGTCGACAACAGCTCGTCGCAGGCCGCGCACGGCGGCACCTGGAAGGCCTGGCTGAACGGCTACGGCTCGACCCACACGGACACCCTCTCCCAGACGGTGACCATCCCGGCCAACTGCAAGGCCACGCTCAGCTTCTACCTGCACATCGACACCGCCGAGTCCGGCTCGACGGTGTACGACAAGCTGGCCGTCTCGGTCAACGGCACCACGCTGAAGACCTACTCCAACGTGGACGCGGCCTCCGGCTACCAGCTGCGCACCTTCGACCTCTCGGCCTACGCGGGCCAGACGGTCACCCTGAAGTTCAACGGCACCGAGGACTCCTCGCTGCAGACGAGCTTCGTGGTCGACGACACCTCGATCGCCACGAGCTGAACCCGCGCCGGTAGCGCCGGCGGAACCAGGTGAGACAGGGACAGGGCCCGGCAGCCACGGCTGCCGGGCCCTGTGTCGTGCGCCCCGGAACGGTGAGGTTCCGGAAACGCCGCGGCAACGGCCGGGCAACCCCCGGGCAACACGAAACACGGGTGAAACGCGGCCGTCCGCGACCGGAAATCCGCTCTCGCAACACTCTCCCATCGACCTGCGGAACTCCCCTGACGCAGGCCTGTTGGAAGGCGCCCTCGTATGTTCCTGGCTGACCCGTCGCCCGGCCCCGACACCGGCGACACCGCCTGGCTGCTGGCCAGCACCGCGCTCGTCCTGCTGATGACCCCCGGTCTGGCGCTGTTCTACGGCGGCATGGTGCGCACCAAGAGCGTGCTCAACATGATCATGATGAGCTTCGTCTCGATCGCCGTGGTCACCGTGGTCTGGCTGCTGGCCGGCTACTCGCTCGCGTTCGCGCCGGACGCCGGCGGCTGGGGCCTGATCGGCGGCCTCGACCACCTGGGGATGGCCGGGATCACCCCCGCCTCGCTCACCGGGCACGTGCCCACCGTGTTGTTCGCCACCTTCCAGCTGACCTTCGCGATCATCACCGCCGCGCTGATCAGCGGCGCCATCGCGGACCGGGCCAGGTTCGGCTCCTGGGTGGCCTTCACCGCCGTCTGGACGCTGCTGGTCTACGTCCCGGTGGCGCACTGGGTGTTCGCGCCCGGCGGCTGGATCCTGTCGGAGCTCGGCGCGCTGGACTTCGCCGGCGGCACCGTGGTGGAGGTCAACTGCGGTGCGAGCGGCCTGGCCCTGGCCCTGCTGCTCGGTCCGCGGATCGGCTTCCGGAAGGAGGCGATGCGCCCGCACAGCCTGCCGCTGGTGCTGCTCGGCGCGGGCCTGCTCTGGTTCGGCTGGTTCGGCTTCAACGCGGGCTCGGCGCTGGGCGCCAACGGCCTGGCCGCGTCCGCGCTGCTCAACACCCAGGCGGCCGGCTGCACCGGGCTGCTCGGCTGGCTGCTGGTGGAGAAGCGCCGGGACGGCCACGCCACCACGCTCGGCGCGGCCTCCGGCGCGGTGGCCGGCCTGGTCGCGATCACCCCGTCCTGCGGCAGCGTCGACCTGGTGGGCGCGCTGGTGATCGGGCTGGCCGCGGGCGTGGTCTGCTCGTACGCCGTCAGCTGGAAGTTCCGCCTCGGCTTCGACGACTCGCTGGACGTGGTGGGCGTGCACTTCGTGGCCGGCGTCATCGGCACCGCGCTGATCGGCCTGTTCGCCACCACCGCGATGACGGGCGGCCCGGCCGGCCTGCTGCACGGCGGCGGCGCGGGCCAGCTCGGCAAGCAACTGGTGGCGATCGTCGCGGTCGCGCTGTACGCCTTCGCCGTGACGTACGGGATCGGGTGGGCGATCGACCGGCTGATGGGCTTCCGTGCCAGTGAAGAGCACGAACTCACCGGTCTGGACCTCGCCGTGCACGCCGAGACCGCGTACGATCACGGCGTCCTGGGGCACGGCACGACCGCCCACGCCACCACCACCGTGCTCACGCACCCGTCCGACAGGGCCCCCTCCGCATGAAGCTGATCACCGCGATCGTCAAGCCGTTCAAGCTGGACGAGGTCAAGAACGCGCTGCAGGCCGTCGGCGTGCACGGACTGACCGTCACCGAGGCCAGCGGGTACGGCCGGCAGCACGGGCACACCGAGGTCTACCGGGGCGCCGAGTACCGGATCGACCTGGTGCCCAAGGCGCGGATCGAGGTCGTGGTGGAGGACGAGGACGCCGAGCGGGTGATGGAGGAGATCGTCCGCGCCGCCCGCACCGGGAAGATCGGCGACGGCAAGGTCTGGTCGGTGCCGGTGGAGACCATCGTCCGGGTCCGCACCGGCGAGCGCGGGCCGGACGCCGTCTAGGCCTTACGAGCGCCGTCCGGGCCCCTCGGACACCGTCCGATCCCACGGACGACGTCGGACCCTAGGACGTGCCGCGGTCCGCGAGCCCCGGGACCTGCCGCCAGGCCTGGTCGGCGGTGATCTGCTGCCACCGGGCCAGTTCGGACGGCGGGGTGTCCCGGGTGCGGCGCGGGTTGAACGACGGGTCGTCGGAGTCGTGCAGGGTGCCGTTGTGGACGGCGAGCGCGACCCGGGTGCCGTCCGGGAACGGCGTCCAGATCCGGTAGGTGACCCAGGCGGTGTCCGAGGTCTCCAGGATCTCGACGATCTGCGGGTCCGGGCCGGGGCCGGGTTCGCGGGAGCAGTGGTAGCCGGCCCGGTTCAACGCGTCCGTGCGGTCGTCGCAGGACGGCGCGGTGGCCCGGGAGGCCGGGCCGTGCACCTCGACCGAGAGCGTGGCCGCGCCCCGGCCGTCGTCGTACCTGGTCCACAGCACGGCGTCGGCCGCCGGGTCGAGGGTGAGCTGGTCGGCACCGGGTTCGGCGTCCAGCCGGGCGCCGGGGCCGAGCAGGCGGGTCAGGGTGTCGCGCAGGGCGGTGCGCTGTCGCTCCCGCAGCTGCTCGGGGGCGGGCGCGCGGGAGGCGGTGGCGGTGGGCGCGGCCGGCGCGTCGCCCTGCTCCGGTCCGGGCGTCCGCGGCAGGCCGGTGAGCGCCAGGGTGGCGGCCAGCGCGAGGACGGCGGCGGCCGAGGCGGCCTGGCCGATCCGGCGGCGCCGGTGCAGCACGCGGCCGCGCCGGGTGGCCTCGGCGAGCATCACGGCGACGGGCGGGTGCAGGCCCTGGACGCCGGCGCTGAGCAGGCGGCCGAGCTCGTGTTCGAGGCGCCGGTCGGCCTCCGGACCGAGGTCCAGGACCGGGTCCAGGTCCAGGTCCAGGACCGGGGCCGGGTCCAGGGCCACGGCCGGGTCCGGGTCCAGGTCCGGGGTGGGGTCCGGGACGACGGCGTCCGGGTCGGGTTCCGGTGCGGGGGCCAAGGCGGGGTCCTCGTCGGGTCGGTGGGGCTCTGGTGCGGGGGGCGGGGGTCAGGGCTGGAGCAGCAGTTCGCGGTCGTCGGCGAGGATCTCGCGCAGCCGGGCCAGCGAGCGGGTGGAGAGGCCCTTGACGGCGGCCGGGCTGGTGCCGAGCATCTCGGCGACCGCCTCGATGGAGTGGTCCTCCAGGTAGCGCAGCACCACCACCGCCCGGTTGCGCGGGGGCAGCGTGCGCAGGGCGGCGACCAGGGTGAGCCGCAGTTCGGTGCCGGTCCCGGTGAGGTCGTCGAGCGCAGTGGGGGAGTCGGGCAGGTCGGCGACGGCGATCTCGCCGGAGCGGCGCAGCCGGCGGTGCGACAGGTAGCAGCGCAGCAGCACCTTGCGGGCGTAGGCGTCGAGCGAGGGGTCGTCCTCGCCGCGGCGCAGCCGGCCCCAGACCGAGTACATCTTGGCCAGGGTGGTCTGCACGAGGTCCTGGGCCTGGTGCCAGTCGCCGCACATCAGGTAGGCGACCTGGAAGAGCCGTCCGGCCCGGTTGGCCGCGAACTCCTCGAAGTCGCCCGCCCCGCTCATTGGTCCCCCGTGCGCTGTTCGTCGGCTGTGCTGTCATCACTCTGCACGCCGCGGCGGGCGGGAAAGTCGCACACGAGTTTTCCGGAGCTGCGGAAACGTTGCTTCCAGGGCCTTGACGGGCTCTTGCCACAAGCCTAGGTTCGGCGCTGCAAGTTTCCGGAAAGTTTCAGCAAGCTTTCACGAGCGGTACCCCAGGCTGCCCCCACCCCAGCCCCCAGGAGACATCGTGGTCACCACCGCCCCCACCCGCCGGCGTGCCAGAACGGCCGGCGCGCTGACCGCCTCGGCGGCGCTCGCGCTCTCGCTCACCGCGGCCTTCGGCGCGGCCCCCACCGCCCTGGCCACCCCGCCCGGCAGCGGCAAGGACGTCACGGCGACGCTCTTCGAATGGCGCTTCGACTCGGTCGCCAAGGCCTGCACCGACACGCTCGGCCCGAAGGGCTACGGCTTCGTCGAGGTCTCGCCGCCCCAGGAACACATCCAGGGCAGCCAGTGGTGGACCTCCTACCAGCCGGTGAGCTACAAGATAGCCGGGCGCCTGGGCGACCGGGCGTCCTTCAAGAGCATGATCGACACCTGCCACGCGGCCGGGGTCAAGGTCATCGCCGACTCGGTGATCAACCACATGTCGGCCGGTTCGGGCACCGGCACCGGCGGGACGGCGTACACCAAGTACAACTACCCCGGGTACTACCAGGACTGGGACTTCCACTCCTGCCGCACCGCGATCAGCAACTACAACGACCGCGGCAACGTGCAGAACTGCGAGCTGGTCAACCTCTCCGACCTCGACACCGGCAGCTCCTACGTCCAGCAGACCATCGCCCACTACCTCGACGACCTGGCCTCGCTCGGCGTCGACGGCTACCGGATCGACGCGGCCAAGCACATCGCCGCCACCGACCTCGCCGGGATCAAGGGCAAGACGGCCAACCCCAACGCGTACTGGGTCCAGGAGGTCATCTACGGCGGCGGCGAGCCGATCCAGCCCTCCGAGTACACCGGCACCGGCGACGTGGACGAGTTCCGCTCCGGCACCTGGCTCAAGAGCGCCTTCCAGGGCGGCCGGCTCGCCGACCTCGCCACCTGGGGCTCGGGCCTGCTGCCCACCGACAAGGCCCGCACCTTCGTCGACAACTGGGACACCGAGCGCAACGGCTCCACCCTGACCTACAAGGACGGCTCCGCCTACACCCTGGCCAACGTCTTCATGCTGGCCCACCCGTACGGCGCGCCCAACGTCTACTCCGGCTACGCCTTCACCGGCCACGACGACGGCCCGCCGAACGGGGGCACCGTCAACGCCTGCTACACCGACGGCTGGAACTGCACCCACGCCTGGCGGCAGGTGGCCAACATGGTCGGCTTCCGCAACGCGGTGGCGGGCACCGGGATCACCAACTGGTGGTCCAACGGCAACAACGCGATCGCCTTCGGCCGGGGCGCCAAGGGCTTCGTGGCGGTCAACCGCGAGTCCGGCCCGGTCACCCAGACCTTCCAGACCTCGCTGCCCGCCGGCTCGTACTGCGACGTCCAGCACGGCGACCCGGCCGCGGGCGGCTGCACCGGCCCGTCGTACACCGTCGGCTCGGACGGCCGGTTCACCGCCACCGTCGGCGCGGGCGACGCGGTGGCGCTGTACGTCGGCGCGCCGGGCGGCTCCGGCGGCGTCCCGGTGAGCGGCGGCGCGTCCTTCGCGGTCAACGCCACCACCGTGTACGGCCAGAACGTCTACGTGGTCGGCAACAACGCCACCCTCGGCAACTGGGACCCGGCCCGGGCGCTGCCGCTCTCCTCGGCCGCCTACCCGGTCTGGAAGCTGGACGTGGCGATGCCCGCCGGCACGGCCTTCGAGTACAAGTACGTCCGCAAGGACGCCTCCGGCGCGGTGACCTGGGAGTCCGGGGCCAACCGGACGGCGACGGTGCCCGCCTCGGGCACGGTGACGCTGAACGACACCTGGCGGAACTGACGGCACGGCCCGACGGTCGCCCACCCGGTGAGCCGGTGGGCGGCCGTCGGCCCGTCGCGCCGCGGACCGCGCGGCGCGGGTGGCTCGGGTCGGGCCCCGCCGGGTGCCCGCCGGAGGCTCAGCCCCGCCCGATGTACGGCATGGCGGTCGCCATCACGGTGGCGAACTGCACGTTGGCCTCCAGCGGCAGCCCGGCCATGTGCCGCACCGTCCGGGCCACGTCGGCCACGTCCATCGTCGGCTCCACGGCGACCCGCCCGTCCGCCTGCCGCACGCCGACGCTCATCGCCGCCGTCATGTCGGTGGCGGCGTTGCCGATGTCGATCTGCCCGCAGGCGATCCGGTACGGGCGCCCGTCCAGCGAGAGCGACTTGGTCAGCCCGGTGACGGCGTGCTTGGTCGCGGTGTACGCGATCGAGTGCGGGCGCGGCACGTGCGCCGAGATCGAGCCGTTGTTGATGATCCGGCCGCCCTGCGGATCCTGGGCCTTCATCTGCCGGAACGCGGCCCGCGCGCAGAGGAAGGCCCCGGTCAGGTTGAGGTCGACCACGGCCCGCCACTCGGCCACGTCCAGCTCGTCCACCGGGGTGGGGGCGCCGAACGTCCCGGCGTTGTTGAACAGCAGGTCGACCCGGCCGAACCGGTCGGCCGCCGCGGCGAACAGCGCGTCCACCGCCGCCGGGTCGGTGACGTCGGTCGGCACCGCGGCCGCCCCGGAACCGTCCGGTGCGGCCGCCGCACAGAGGCCGGCCGTCTCGCGCAGCGGCGCCTCCCGCCGTCCGGCGAGCACCAGCCGCCAGCCGGCCGCGGCCAGCTCCACGGCCACGGCGCGCCCGACCCCGCTCCCGGCTCCGGTGACGACGGCGATCTGCTGGGGCATGGCGGACTCCTCCGGCGGTGGTACGGGCGAACTGATCGTCCCCGGTCCGGGGGCCCGGAGTCACTGGTGCGAGGGCCCAAAGCGCGGCCGTCCCGGCACCCGTCCGGCTGTGCTCCCCGCCGTTCGACGGGGATGGTCCCCGCCGATCGGCAGGGCGGACCGAAACTTTTACCGGATCGGGAACAAACATTGGATCGGCGCTGGCCGAGGCGCAACCGGCACGCTCCGGCCCACGTCATAAGATCGCAGGACGGCGAGCCCCCGCGAGGGTCGGCGCGCCGCCGCCCCGGGGGGTACGAACGACGTCGCGCCCCGGGCTGTCCGGCCCCACCCGGGGGCCACCGCCCGCCTCCCGACGGAGCGGGCGCGACACCGGTCGGAGAGTCCACACCGTGCAGCCGCAGTCCACCCGCATCCGCGCCGTCCTGACCGGCGCCGCCGCCTTCACCCTGGCCGCCTCCCTGGCGGCCTGTGGCAGTTCGGGCGACAGCGGGAAGGGGGACAGTGCCAAGGCCGCCGGTACCGCGAGCGCCGGTACCGCGAACGGCGGCACCACCCCCGGCACCCCGTCGGCCGCCGGCAGCACCTCCGCCGCCGCGCCCAGCAGCGCCCCGGCCGCCTCCGGCAAGGTGCTGATGCCGACCGGGCCCGCCGCCGCCCTCACCAAGGCCCGGGACACCGCCGCCGGCCAGATCCTGGTGACCACGCTGACCGGGCCCAAGTCGGGCGTGTCCGGAAAGGTCTGGGTCTGGCTGCCGCCGGAGTACAACGACCCGAAGTTCGCCAAGACCGGCTTCCCGGTGCTCACCCTGTACGCGGGCGGGCAGAGCAACGGCTACAACACCTGGACCGACGACCAGCTCCCGATCCAGCAGGTGGACGCCGAGCTGTCGAAGGCCGGCAAGGCCCATCCGTTCATCATGATCATGCCGGTGCAGAACTTCAACTCCGACGAGAAGAACGCCCTGGACTGCGCCGACATCCCCGGCCAGCCGAAGATGGGCACCTGGATGGCCGAGGACATCCCGGACTTCGTCCGCGCCAACTTCCGCACCGTGAAGGGCCGCGACGGCTGGGGCCTGATGGGCGCCTCCACCGGCGCCTTCTGCAGCGCCAAGCTCGCCCTCCAGCACCCCGACAAGTTCAAGGCGGCCGTGCCGATCGACGGCTACTTCAACCCGGACTCGGGCCTCTGGAAGGGCCACGAGCAGGAGCGGCAGGCCAACAGCCCCGAGGCGCTGGTCGGCCTCGGCAAGGCCGACGTGAAGATGCTGGTGACCGCCGGCGGCGCCAACGCGTACGAGACCAAGCTGGTCAAGGCGTGGGTCGCCAAGGCCACCCCGCCGCTCTCCATCGAGTACTACGAGCAGCCCGGCGGCAAGCACCTCACCAGCGACTTCAAGAAGATGATCCCGGACACCCTGCAGTGGCTCAGCAAGAACCTGGCGGGCCCGCAGAGCGACTGATCGGTACCGCGCCCCGCCGGCGCCGGTGGCCCCCCGTGGCCCCCGGCGCCGGCGGACGTGTTTCCGCGGACGTGTTTCCGCGGGTGGACTCCGCACCGGGCGCCGGCCCCGGCTCGCGCGGCCCTCGCCCGACGGCTGACCCGGGCTCGCCCCGGCCCTGGACCCGGCCCTCTTCCGGGCCTTCTTCCCGGCCCCGCACCGGCCCTCTTCCCGGCTCTGCTCCCGGCCCCGCCCTGACCCTCTCCCCGGCCTCTGACCTGCACGTCAATCGGACATTGATTCGGCTCTGATCAACTGCGGCCACTGTGGTGGGAGCGCCTTCCGCCGCCGCGAATCCGCCCGTGGCGACTCCGTCAGCCGTGCCAAGCCGTGAAGAGAGTGTCATGCCGAGCCATCTGCTGCCCGTAGCGTCCCTGCCCGCCGTCCCCGCCGAGGCGGGCTCCGAGCGCGAGCGGGCCGCGTGCGAGGAGCCGCAGGCCCTCCGGTTCGCCGGGCTGCGCCTGGTGCACGCCGCGCTCCGCCGCGACCTGGCGCGGCTGCCCAACGCGCTGCGGCTGCTCCAGCCCGGCGAGGACGAGAAGGGCGAGGCGCTGCTGCGGCACTGGCACTTCGTCAACGCGATGCTGACCTGCCACCACGAGCAGCAGGACACCCGGATCTGGCCGATCGTCAGCCGCTTCGCGCCCGAGCTGCGGCTGCTGCTCAACTGGCTGGAGGCGGACCACCACAACCTCGACCACTCGTTCACCCGGGTCACCACCCTGGTCCGGATCGCCAGCCGGGACGCCGGCAGCGCCTGGCCGGTCGCCTACGCGATGGAGGACCTCGCGGCCCGGCTGGAGACCCACCTGCGGATCGAGGAGCGCCAGCTGCTGCCCCGGATGGAGCTGGTGTTCACCGAGGCCTCCCGGATCGGCGGCCTGCCGGAGCTGCTGGACCTGCTCCGCTCGGCCGACGGGCCCGGCACCGCCGACGCGCTGGCCTGGCTGCTGGACGGCGTCGAGCCGGCGGTGGTCGAGCGGCTGATCGCGGACTGCGACGACGACGTGGCCCGCAACTGGCCGCACTGGCAGTCGACCTACCAGCGCTGCACCGCCCTGCTCTGGGGCCCCTCCGACGTCCGGGACGGCGCCGCCGAGTGAGCCGGGGCCGTTTTTCCGGGCCCGCGATCTACGCGCGTGGCACATGTCGGACGGATATGCCGCACGCCTTGGGTTTCCCGGGCTCAGCGGATGCCCAGCCGGGCCAGGTACCCCGGCAGGTCGGCCGGGTCGTCGGTGGCCAGCCCGACGTAGCCGTCCGGCCGGACGACGAAGAGCCCCCGGCCGTACGCCCCGACCGCCACCTCGCCGTCCACCCGGTGCGCCCGCACCCCGGCCGGTACGGCGGGCAGCTCGCGGCCGACGGCGAGCACCGTCACGTGCGGGCCGCGGAACAGGTCGAACAGCCGGCCCCCGGCCGGTGAGCCGTCCAGCGGCGCGTCCGGCGCGCGGTCGCCCGCCTGCAGCGCGTCCTCGGCGGGCCGCGGGCGCGCCTCCACGGTGAGCGGGCCGTCCGGGTAGGCGAGGCCCAGCTGCTCCGTCCGCGCCCCCCGCCGCCGGGTCGTGCGGACGGTGCCCGCGCGGTGCAGCGCGGTGGACATCTCCAGCACCTCGGCGGCGACCGGCAGCCGCTCCTCCTCGTAGCTGTCCAGCAGCTCCTCGGGCGCGTCGTGCAGCAGCACCTGGCCCAGCTTCCAGCCCAGGTTGTAGGCGTCCTGGATGCTGGTGTTGAGGCCCTGGCCGCCCGCCGGGGAGTGGATGTGCGCGGCGTCGCCCGCGAGGAACACCCGGCCGGACCGGAACCGCTCGGCCAGTGCGGCGCTCGGCCGGAAGACGGAGGCCCAGCGCACCGCGCCGACCGCCGCGGCGTCGAGGTGGGTGCGGGCCGCGACCAGCTCGCGCACCGCGTCCGCCGACGCCTCCGGCTGCTCGTCCGCGCCGAACTGGGCCAGCAGCTGGAAGTCGTCGGTGCCGGGCAGCGGGCAGAGCAGCAGCACCCCGCCCGGCCCGTCCTGCCAGAAGTGCCAGTTGTCGCGGTCGAGGCCGGCGACCTCGACGTCCGCGACCAGGGACGGGTTCGGGTCGACCTGCTCGCCGGCCATCGGGATGCCGGCCAGTCGCCGGACCGCACCGCGCCCGCCGTCCGCCGCCACCAGGTACCGGGCCGTCACCGTCCGGGTGGTGCCGTCCGGGCCGGTCAGCGTGGCCTCGACCCGGTCGGGGTGCTGCTCCAGGCCGGTGAGCTCGGCGCCGAAGCGGACCTCGCCGCCGAGCTCCCGCAGCCGGCCGTGCAGGATCTCCTGGGTGCGCCACTGCGGGACCATCCAGACGTCCGGGTACGGGACGGTCGGGTCGGCCGCCGTGCTCCGCTCCATCAGGTCCCACTCGCCCTGCCGCTCGCCGTCCTTCCAGGACATCATCCGCGGGTAGTACCCGCCGGCCGCCCGCACGGCGGGCAGGACGCCGAGATCGTCGAAGACCTCCTGGGTGCGCGGCTGCAGTCCCTTGCCGCGCGAGCCCGGGAAGAGCGCCCCGGCGCGCTCGACCAGCAGGGCGGCGACGCCGCGGCGGGCGAGGTCGCAGGCCAGGGTGAGGCCGGTCGGGCCGGCGCCGACGATCAGGACGTCGGTCCGCTCGGGGTGCTGGTGAGGGTGCTGGTCCGGGTGCTGGGCAAGCTGCATGGTGCTCTCCTTAACGGCGTTAAGTCGGCCGGTGGGGAGAGCATGCACTTAACGGCGTTAAATTGTCAACGGCGGAGCACGGGCGAAGATGGAGGGCCGGAGGGGGTGGACCGAGCCGGCCGACCGCCGGGCCGAAACAGGAAGGGTGAGCCGCAGTGGCACCGAAGCTGGACCCCGCGCAGGTCGTCGACACCGCACTGCGGCTGCTCGACGAGACCGGCCTCGACGGCCTCACCCTGCGCCGCATCGCCACCGAACTGGACGTCAAGGCGCCCGCGTTGTACTGGCACTTCGCCAACAAGCAGGCGCTGCTGGACGCGATGGCCACCGAGATGCTCCGCCGGATGTCCGCCGGCCCGGTCACCCCGCCGGACACCTGGCAGGAGGCGCTCGCCCTCACCTGCCGCGGGCTGCGCACCGCCCTGCTCGGCTACCGGGACGGCGCCAAGGTCTTCAGCGGTACCCGGCTCACCGACCACGGTCACGCCGGGGCGCAGCACGCCCTGCTGGCGGTGTTCACCCGGTCCGGCTTCGAACTGGCCGACGCCGTGCAGGCGTTCACCACCGGGTACGCGTACACCATCGGCTTCGTGATCGAGGAGCAGGCCATCCACCCCGTGCCGGGGGAGCGGTCACCCGGCTACGACCCGGAGCGGCGGGCCGCCGCGATCGACCCCGCGCACGAACTGGCCGCCGCCGCGGGGCAGGACATCTTCGGGGACTTCGACCGCCGCTTCGAACGCGGCGTGGCCATCGTCGTGGCCGGCGTCGAGAGCGTTCTCGCGCCGTCGACTCCGGTGTCCCCCTGAAGGATCGGGCGCTCCACCGCCCCGGCGTGAGGGGCGGCCCGCGCCGGACGGGCCCTACTCGGGCAGGCGGTTGAGCCAGGTCAGCGGGGTGACGCAGATCGCCTTGGCCGGCGAGCCGTCCCACTCCACGGTCAGGCCGGCCGCCTCCAGCGCCGCCACCACCTCGCGGCCGATCTCCACCGTCCGCCGCTCCGCCGACTCCTTCGACTCGCCGTCGGCCCGGAACCCCCCGTACCGCAGCATCAGCCCGTGCCCGGCGGCCGCGCTCTCGGTGTCCTGCTGGTGGAAGAAGACGAAGCCGCGCGAGTCGTCGTCCGCCTCGCCGCCGATCTCCGCGTAGCCGCAGCTCGCGCAGCAGGTGAAGTCCATCGCCGCGACGACGCCCTGATCCTCCAGCGCGTCGAACGCCTCCTCCAGCCGGTCCACGTCCGTCGTCTCCGGCCAGGACGCCTGCTCGGCCAGCCGCTCCCGCCAGAGCGGCGCGACGATCTCCTCGGCGTCCTCCTCCGTCAGCCCCTCCTCCTCGAACTCGTCGACCAGCGACTCGGCCAGCTCGTCCGCCTCCTGGAAGCCACAGCGGATCAACTCGCGGGCGCGCTCCTCGGCCTCGCGTCGTACGTCGAACGTGAGCTCGGTGTCCTGGGTCATGTCCGCATCCTCGCACCGCCCACCGACAGTCGCCCCGCCGGGTCCTGCTACCGTCCCGCCGTGACCTCCCTCCTCCAGCCGCCGCTGATCACCCGTCTGCTGGCCGCCGAACGGATCCTGATCGCCGGTGCGGGCGGCGGCTTCGACGTGTACGCGGGCCTCCCGCTGGCCCTCGCGCTGCGCGCGGCCGGCAAGGAGGTGCACCTGGCCAACCTCTCCTTCACCCACCTCTACGGCCTGCCCGCCGACGTCTGGCTGGAGCCCGACGTCGCCCGGATCGGCCCGGACACCCCGGGCCCCGAGGGCTACTTCCCGGAGCGGACGCTCGCCCGCTGGCTGCACCGGCACCGCATGCCGGACACCGTCTGGGCGTTCCCCTCGGTCGGCGTGCGGCCGCTGCGCGACGCCTACCGGGCGCTCACCGGCCGTCTCTCCGTCGACGCCGTCCTGCTGGTCGACGGCGGCACCGACATCCTGATGCGCGGCGACGAGGCCGGGCTGGGCACCCCGGAGGAGGACATGGCCAGCCTCGCCGCGGTGGCCGGACTGACCGGCGTGGCCGAGCGCCTGGTCGCCTGCCTGGGCTTCGGGGTCGACGCCTTCCACGGCGTCAACCACGCGCTGGTGCTGGAGAACCTCGCCGCGATCGAGCGGGCCGGCGGCTACCTCGGCGCCTTCTCCATCCCGCGCGACAGCCGGGAGGGCGTGCTCTACCTCGACGCCGTCGAGCACGCCAGGGCCGCCTTCCCCGAACACCCGAGCATCGTCAACGGCTCGGTGGCGGCCGCACTGCGCGGCGAGTTCGGCGACGTGCGGTTCACCGACCGCACCCGGTCCAGCGAGCTCTTCGTCAATCCCTTGATGACGCTCTACTTCGGCGTCACCGTCGAGGCGCTGGCGGCGGAGCACCGGTACCTGGAGCTGATCGAGCACACCGTGCTGACCCGTCAGATCAGCACGGTGATCGAGGAGTTCCGCGACGGCCTGCCCGCCCAGCGGCCACCCCGGCAGTTCCCGCACTGAGGGCCGCCCGGGCGCCCGTCCGGCTCAGCCCGAGGCGAGCCGGAACTCCAGGTTGCCGAACCGGACCTGGTCGCCCGGGCGCACCCGGACGCCGCCCGCGATCCGGAGGCCGTTCACATGGGTGCCGTTGGTCGACCCGAGGTCGTACAGCACCCAGCCGTCGCCCTCCCGGCGCAGCTCGGCGTGGTGGCGCGACACCGAGATGTCGTGCAGCCGCAGCCCGGAGCCCGGCACCCGACCGATCGTCAACTGCGCGGCCCCGTCCTGCGGCAGGCTCAGTCCCGGCAGCCGCTCGAACCGCCACGCCCCGCGCAGCCGGACCCCGAAGGCGGAGACCTGGCCCACCGCGCGCAGCACGAACCGCCCGAACCGGTTCCCGGCCGGAAGGTCCGCCATCGCCTCGTCCAGCTCGGCCCGGCTGTTGGCGTGCAGCACCAGCTCCATCCGCCCGAGGAAGGTCTCGTGCGAGAGCCGGCCGCTGCCGGCCCCCTCGCGCAGTACCCCGAGCGCGTGCTCCCGCTCGACCTCGGACGGCCGGACCACGCGCGTCCGGATCTCAGGAGACGTCATGGCCCGATTGTCGGCTCACCCGCCCCCACCTGTCCAGATTGCCGGTCCCGTCCGCGGACGGGCACCGCCGCCGGCAACGCCCCGGGAACCGCCCCCGGGGAACCGCCGCCCGCCGTCCCGGCGTCAGCTCTTCTTGGCGGCGGCCAGGATCTTGGCGGTGGTGTGCAGGAACCGGGCCGTGGCCGAGCCGCGGAAGGACGGGCCGAAGAGGTTGGCGGGGGCCTTCCAGCGGCCGTCCCGCAGGTGGACCACGACGAAGGCGGTGCCCGGATCGGCGCCGATCACCTCGTAGTCGCCCTTCGGCGAGGTGTACGGGACGGGGAAGTCCGCGGGCAGCGGCTCGGAGAGGAAGTTGACGACGAGCCGGACGTCCGGGGTGGCCTCGACGCCCGCGAACGGCTCGGCGGCGAGCACCGCCTCGACCTCCTCGACGGTGCGCAGCATCACCGGGACGGGGTAGCCCAGCGCCGCGGCCAGGTGCTCCTCGATCCGCCGGGTGAGCGCGGCGCGGTCCGCCGCGTCGGCCGAGCCCTCGTCGACGGTGAAGAAGATGTTGCCGCTCTGGATGTACGAGCGCACGTTGCCGAGGCCCAGCTCGCCGAACAGGGCCCGCAGCCGCTCCATCGTCACCGTCCGGCCGCCGACGTTGACGGCCCGCAGGAACGCGATGTAGGTGGTCGTGGTGGTCACCTCGCCAGTGTGGCACCACGCACCGACAACGCCCCGCTCACCGCGGACGCGCGCGCCGACGACGCCCGTGCGCCACCGGCCGTCCGGCCGATCGCGCACGGGCGTCGTCGGTGACCGGTGCCACACTGGGCCCATGGCTACCTGGCAGGATTTCGAGCACGAGGCACCGGACCTGGCCCCCGCCGTACGGGCCCGCTTCGAGGCCAACAAGCACCACGTCCTGGCGACGCTGCGCAAGGACGGTTCACCGCGGGTGAGCGGCACCGAGGTGGAGTTCATCGGTGCCGACCTCACCCTCGGGTCGATGTTCGGGGCGGTGAAGGCGCGCGACCTCCAGCGGGACGGCCGCTTCGCCCTGCACGCGCACCCGGGCGACGAGACGATGGAGGGCGGCGACTCCAAGGTCTCCGGCCGGGCCGTCGAGATCACCGACCAGGCCGAGCTGGCCGGCTACGAGGCCGATCTGCCGGAGCCGCCGCCCGGCCCGTACCACGCGTTCCGGCTGGACCTGGAGCAGGTGGTGCACACCGCCGTGGAGGGGGAGCACCTGGTGATCACCTCGTGGCATCCGGGCAAGCCGGTGGAGCGGATCCAGCGGCACTGACGGCGGCGCCGGTCCGGGCGGGATCAGGCCTGCCGCGGCAGGACCGACTTGAGCACCTCGGGGGTCCGGGCCACCACGGCGTGGCCGTCGTCCGCGGTGATGATCGGGCGCTGGATCAGGATCGGGTGCTCGGCCATCGCCGCGATCCAGCGCGCCCGGTCGCCGGGCTCCCGGGTCCACTGCTTCATCCCGAGGTCCTTGGCGGCCTGCTCGTCCAGTCTGGTGATGTCCCACGGCTCCAGCGCCAGCCGCTGCAGCACCTGCTCCAGCTCGGCGGCGGTCGGCGGGTCCTCCAGGTAGCGCCGCACGGTGTACTCCGCGCCCACGGCCTCCAGCTCGCCGAGCGCCGTCCGGCACTTCCCGCAGCGGGGATTGATCCAGATCTCCATGCCGCCAGCCTACCGACCGCCCCTCCCGATCGGGCGGACCCGAACCGAGCGGGAACTCCAGCCGGGCCAACGGCGGTTCACCGTACAGGACTTGGGCTTCCGGAGGGGGAGGGCGGGATGGACGGCTCGTCGATCATCGAGCGGCTGATGACCACCGAGGGCAGGTCGGATCCGTACCCGCTGTACGCCCGGGCGCACGAACTGGGCGCCGCCGCGCCGGCCGGGGCGGGCACCGTCCTGGCGATCGGACACGCCGCCGCCAACCAGGTGCTGCGCAACCCCGCCTTCGCGCTGGAGGACACCGAGGCCCTGGTGGAGGCGGACTCCCGGCTCGCCGCGCACGCCTCCGTCACGCTGCTCGGCCGCTCGGTCCTGCAGCGCAACGCGCCCGACCACGGCCGGGTCCGCTCGCTGCTCGCCTCCGCCTTCAACGCCCGCCGGGTGGCCGCGCTCCGCCCGGCCGTCGAGGCGGCGGTCGCCCGGCTGCTGGACGGCCTGGCCGAGCGGGGCGCGGACGGCGCACCCGTCGACTTCATGGACGCCTTCGCCTTCCGGCTGCCGGTCGAGGTGATCTGCGAGCTGCTCGGCGTGCCCCCGCAGGACCGCTACCGCTTCCGCGGCCTCGCCGGGGACCTCACCATCGCCCTGGAGCTGATCCAGGACCTCGGCGAGCTCGACGCCGCCGACACCGCCGCCGACGAGCTCGCCGGCTACTTCACCGCGCTGGTCGCCGAGCGCCGGGCCCGCCCCCAGGACGACCTGGTCAGCGACCTCGCCCGGATCGCCGCCGAGGCGCCCGGGCGGATCTCGGGCCGGGAGCTGCTGGCCAACCTGGTCCTGTTGCTGGTGGCCGGCTTCGAGACCACCACCAATCTGCTGGGCAACGGGCTCGCGCTGCTGTTCCGCCACCCGGAGACGGCTGCCGGGCTGCGCACCGGCGCGGTCGCCCCCGCGCTCTTCACCGACGAGGTGCTGCGCTTCGACTCACCGGTGCAGCTCACCACCCGGCTCGCGGTCGCCGACGGGCTGGACGTGGCGGGCGTTCCGGCGCCGGCCGGCACGTGGGTGATGGTCCTGCTGGGCGCCGCCAACCACGACCCGGCCCGCTACCGGCGCCCGGAGCTGTTCGACCCGGACCGCACCGACAGCCAGCCGCTCAGCTTCGGCGGCGGCGCGCACTTCTGCCTCGGCTCGCGGCTCGCCCGGATGGAGGCCGAGGTGGCCGTTCCGGCGCTGCTCGACCGCTTCCCCCGGCTCGCCCCCGGCGGCGTGCCCACCCGGCGCGACCGCCTGGTCCTGCGCGGCTACGAGACCCTGCCGGTCACCGTCCGCTGACGGGGCGGTTCGCGGAGACGCCGGAGTCCTGGTCGCGGACGGTGGTGGGCGTTCCGCACTGCGGGTCGTCGGTGCAGGGCGCGCAGCGCGGAAGCCCGGGGCCCGCGGGCCGAAAGCCTCCGGGCTTGACCGTGGCCCGGTGGAACCGGGCCGAGTGGGGCGGCGTTGATGTGTACGCGGGTACTGCGTTGAGGAGCGCGGGCTGCGACGGAGGGGGAGACGCAGGTGGTGGAAGCCGGCGGGCATGCTGTGGCGCGGGCGTCCTCGTGGCGGGTGGGCGACGTTGTCGAGGGTCGGTACGAGGTGCTGAAGGTGCATCAGCAGGGCGGCATGGGGCTGGTCCACCGGGTGCGCCATCTCGGCTGGGGCATCGACCTCGCGGTCAAGAGCCCGCGTCCGGAGCTGCTGCGCGACGACCGGGCGCGTGAGCGGTTCGTGGCGGAGGCCGAGCACTGGGTGTCGCTGGGGCTGCACCCGCATGTCTGCGGCTGCCACTACGTGCGGACGGTGGACGGCTCGCCCCGGGTCTTCGCCGAGTACGTCACCGGCGGCAGCCTGGCCGACTGGATCCATGACGGGCGGCTGTACGAGGGAGGCGAACGGCGCTCCCTGGCACGGATCCTGGACTTCGCGATTCAGGTGGCCTGGGGCCTGGAGCATGCCCACGCACGAGGTCTGGTGCACCAGGACGTCAAGCCGGCCAACGTCCTGCTGGACCCGGCGGACGGCGGCTCCGGCGCTCAGGACGCGGTGGCGAAGGTCACCGACTTCGGCCTCGCGCGGGCCAGGCCGGTGCAGTCGACGGCTCCGGGCTTCGTGACGGCCGCGGGGCAGCTGTCCGTCCTGGTCACCGGTGGTGGCATGACCCCGGCCTACGCCTCGCCGGAGCAGGCGATGGGCGGGCGGGTCGGCCGACGCACCGACGTCTTCAGCTTCGCCGTGTCGGTGCTGGAGATGTTCAACGGCGGTGTCACCTGGATGGCCGGGGTCGCCGCGGGTGCCGCGCTGCGGGCGCACAGGCTTGAGCAGGCGGGCCGGGAGGGGCGTCCGCCGATGCCCCGACAGGTCGCCGACCTGCTCGAACGCTGCCTGGACGACGACCCCGCCGTCCGGCCGGGCTCGATGGCCGAGGTCGCCGACCTGCTCGCCGGCATCCACCGGGAGACCACGGGCCTGGACTACCGGCGCCGCGCCCCCGCCATGGCGGACCTCCGGGCCGACGAGCTCAACAACCGCGCGCTGTCGCTGCTCGACCTGGGACGGAAGGAGGCGGCGGAGCAGCTCTTCGCCGAGGCGCTGACCTTCGACGCCCGGCATCCGCAGGCCGTCTACAACGCCGGGCTGCTGCGCTGGCGCGACGGTTCAATGACCGACGAGCGGCTGCTGGCCGAGATCGAGGCCGTGCGCCGGGACCTGCCCGACCCGCGGGAGGCCGATCGGCTGGCCGCCCTGGTCCATCTGGAGCGCGGCGACCTCGCGGCCGCCGGCGGCATCCTGCGGCCCCGGGGCACGGGCGCCGGCGACGAGCCCGAGACGCGGCAGGCGCTCACCGCGCTCAGCTCCGGACAGGCCGCCGACGCCCGGTGTGTCGGCCAGTGGCAGGTGCCGTGGCGGAGCGGCTTCCCGTCCTGGATCACCCCGTCCTGCACGATCGACGTCAGCGCGGACCTCCGGCTCGCCCTCACCTCCGGCGACGACCGCGCCTCCGGCGGCGGCCGCGGCGTCAGGCTGTGGGACGTCCGTACCGGGCGGCAGTTCATGGTTCTCACCGGTCACACCGACCGGGTCGACTCCGCCGCGCTCAGTGCCGACGGACGGTATGCGGTCACGGCCGCCCAGGACCGGTCCGTGCGGCTGTGGGACCTCACCGACGGCCGGACGGTCCGGAGCGTCCAGGTCACCCCGTGGGACCAGGGCCGGGGCCCGGCGCAGCGGGAACAGCAGCGCAGGGAGGACGCCGCGAAGGAGGCCGCGGGTATCCCGACGCCGAGCGTTCACCGGCCCCACCCGGACAGTTCCGTCTACCACACCGCGAGCTCGCCCGTCCGGGTGAGCGCCGACGGCGGTGTCACCGTGTGGGCCGAGGTCGACGGCCGGATCCAGGTCTGGAACCTGATCGCCGGGCGGCACCTGGCGACGCTCGACACGCCCGCGCACACGCGCGTGGTGGCACTCGGCGCCGACGGACGGCTGGTCCTGTCCGCCACCAAGGCCCAGGAGTCGTCGGTCGTACAGCTGTGGCGGGCGGACACCGGAGAGCGCCTCTGGTCCGTCGACGACCCGGTCGCGGTGTCGGAGATCTGGTTCGGCCCGAGCGGGGACACGGCCGCGGTGCTGGGCGGTGGCATCCGGATCCTGGACCTGCGGGACGGCCGCTGCCTGCGGACCGTGAACCTCGAGTCGGACTTCCACGTCACCTGCACGGCGCTGAGTCGGGACGGCCGCTCCCTGCTGGTCGGCGGCTTCCACGGGCAGGTCCTGTACTGCGACCTGGTCTCCGGCCGCGTGCTGCGCACCTTCCGGGGGCACCAGGACCGGGTGCGGAGCGTGGGGTTCACGGCCGACGGGCACGGCTGGTCCGCCGGCTACGACGACGCGGTGCGGCTGTGGCGGCTGCCCGGCGGCTTCCTCGCGCCCACGCAGCTGCGCCGCCCGCGACGGCACACCGAACTGCTGGGCGCCGAGGAGCAGTTGAAGGCGCTGGTGGCGGAGGCCGGGCAGGCCGCGGCGAGCGGCCGGGTGCGCGAGGCCCTCGACCGGCTCGGCCGGGCCCGGGCGCTGCCCGGCTCCGAGCGCGCGCCCGAAGTCCTCGGCGCGCTGCGTGCGTTGGGCGACCGGACCGTACGCACCGGGGTGCGCGGAGCCTGGCCCGCCCGGTCGCTCCGGACGGGCAACGACGAGTCCCGGAAAGCATCCAGCGTGCGCGCCGTGGCGCTGACCCCCGACGCCCGCACGGGCGCCCGCGCCGACTTCGACGGGCAGATCCAGCTCTGGAACCTCGGCACGGGCCGACGCGAACGGGTCATCGACACCGGGCACTGGTCCGTCAGCCTGGTTCAGTTCAGCCCGGACGGACAGCGACTCGTCTCCCTGGGCCACGCCGGGGGCGGCAGCGTCCAGACCTGGTCGGTCGAGACCGGCGAGTGCCTGGCCACCCTTCCCTTCCGAGGGCTCACGCGGGCCGCCCTCAGCGCGGACGGCAGGTTCGCGTTCGTCGTGGAGGAGACGGCGATGACGATGTCCCTGTGGGACCTGGCCGAGGGCCGGGAGCTCCAGCGGCTTGCGGCGCCCGAACGGAAGATCACCTCCGTGTCGCTCGGCGCGGACGGGCGCCTGGCCCTCACCTGCGGTCGCGAGAACGTGATCCGGCTGTGGGACCTGCCCTCGGGGCGGTGCGTCCAGGCCGTCCCGGCGCCGTCGCTGACCTTCAACACCGCGACGCTCAGCCCCGACGGGAGCTTCGTCCTGTCCGTGGAGGGCTACCGCGACCCTGCCATGCCCGACGCCCGCGGCCCCGAGAGCGTGCTGGGCCGGCTGCACGTGTGGGACGCCACGACCGGCGACCGGCTGCGGACCTTCGACGCGGGCTCCAGGCACGGCACCAGCCTCGCCATCAGCGCCGACGGGCAGTTCGCGCTGTCCTTCGGCACGGAGAGCGAGGTCCGGCTCTGGGAGCTCGCCACCGGGCGCTGCCTCCGGACGCTGGGCGGGCACATGCAGACCGTGCCCGCGCTGGCGGTGACTCCCGACACGAACTTCGTCCTCGCGATCGACAAGGACGGCGTCATGCGGCTGTGGGAGCTCGACTGGGACCTCCGGGCCAGGGAGGAGTGGTGACGGACTTCGCCGGCGGCGTGGTGCTCACGCTCGCGATGGCGCGGCAGGAAGCCCGGGCGGGCGGCGCGCACGAGGTCGGGCCGGACCATCTGCTCCTGGGGCTGGCCGTGCTGTGCCGATCTGACCTCAGTGGCGTACTGGACCGGCAGCGGCTGGACGCGCAGGAGCGGCTCGGGCTCGGGATCGAACTGGCCCTGGCGCGGCTCTGCTTCACCTCGGCCGACGTCGACCCGCGCCGCTTCCGCCGACGGCTGCGCGGCCTCCTCGACCAAGGCGGCGGGCCCGACCAGGGCGGGCCCGGTGATGTGGAGGCCGCGGCACCCCGCCGCAGCGCCCAGGCGCGCCAGGCCTTCACCCGGGCGGCCGAGCTCGCGGGCGGCAGCACCGCCACGGCTCAGCACCTGCTGCGGGCCCTGCTGGAGCAGCCCTCCGCCCCGACCCGCGCACTCCTCGCCTCCATCGGCGTCGCGGACCCGCTCGCCGCGTTCTTCCCCGAGTACCGGCCCGGGCCGAAGCCGGTGGGGGAGCCGAAACCGAAACCGAAGCCCGAGGCCGACCGGAAGCCCGAGGCCGAACCGAAGCCCGCCGCCGGGGCGAACCGTCAGTCGGCACCCGGGCAGCCCGGCGCTGAGGTCGCCACCCCCGCCTCCGGCGCGACACCCGTGCTGGACCGGTACGGCCGCGACCTCACGGCACTCGCGCGCGCCGGGGAACTGCCCGCGGCGATCGGCCGGGAACGGGAACTGCGGGCCCTGGCCCGGTCGCTGCTGCGCCGGTGGAAGTCCAACTGCGTGCTGGTGGGAGAGGCGGGCGTCGGGAAGACCAGCATCGTCGAGGAGCTCGCCCGGCGGATCGTCTCCGCCGACCCGCCGCCCGGCCTGGCCGGCGCACGCGTGGTGGAGCTGTCGGTGGCCGCTCTGGTGGCCGGGACCAAGTACCGCGGCGAGTTCGAGGAACGCTTCCATGCTGTGCTGGCCGAGGCACGACGACCAGGGCTGATCCTGTTCGTCGACGAGCTCCACACTGTGCTCGGCGCCGGCGGGCGCGGGGCCTCCGACGCTGCCAACATCGTCAAACCCGCCCTGGCCCGCGGCGAGTTGCGGTGCATCGGCGCCACCACCCCCGCCGAGTACCGGAGCACGATCGAGGGCGACCCGGCCCTGCAACGGCGCTTCGAGGTGCTGTGGGTCGACGAGCCGACCCGGGCGGAGGCGCTGGTGATCGTCCGGGGCGTCGCCGAGGACCTGACCGCCCACCACGGCGTTGCCATCGACCCGGAGGCGGTGGTGGCGGCCGTGGACCTCACCATCCGTCACCTGCCCGAGCAGCGGCTTCCGGACAAGGCCATCGACGTCCTGGACCAGGCGTGCGCCGCGCTCCGGATCCGTTCCGTCCCGCCGGAGGCGTCGGACCCGGGCAGCGTGCCCCCGGGATGGGTGCCCCCGGGCACGGCGCGCGTCGGGCGTACCGAGGTGGCCACCGTGGTCGCCCGGCGGGCCCGGCTGCCGCTGGCCCAGGTGACGGCCGACGAGGCGCGGCGGCTTCGCGGCATGGAGGAACACCTGCGCGCGCGGGTCATCGGCCAGGACGCGGCGGTCGCCGCCGTCGCCGCGGCCGTGCGCACCGCGCGGAGCGGGCTGGCGGACCCGCGCCGCCCGGTCGGTGCCTTCCTCTTCGCCGGCCCGACCGGCACCGGCAAGACCGAACTGGCCAAGGCCGTGGCCGAGTTCCTGTTCGGCGACGAGCGGCGGCTGATCCGCGTCGACATGTCCGAGTACCAGGAACGGCACGCGATCTCCCGTCTGCTCGGCGCGCCGCCCGGCTACATCGGCCACGACCGGGAGGGAGCGCTCAGCGGACCGCTGCGCGACCACCCGCACAGCGTGGTCCTGTTCGACGAAGTGGAGAAGGCCCACCCGGAGGTCCTGGACCTGTTCCTGCAGATCTTCGACGAAGGCGCCCTGACCGACGCGCACGGGCGGCGGGTCCCGTTCAACGACGCGGTCGTCATCCTGACCTCCAACCTCGGCGCCGTGCCCGGGCAGCCGCCCGGCCGTAAGCCGCTCGGCTTCGCGCCACCCGCGGCGGGGCGTGAATCCGAGCCGTCCGCGGCGGAGGCGGTCCACGAGGCCCTGCGGCAGCGGCTGCGGCCCGAGCTGCTCGGCCGCATCCGGCAGGTCGTCGTGTTCGACCGGCTGAGCGAGACGGCGGTCGGGCAGATCCTCGACAAGATCATCGATCAGGTCCGCGCCAGACTCGCCGACCGGAGCCCCGCCGTGTCGCTGACCCTGTCCCCGTCCGCGCGCGAGCTGCTGCTCCGGGAGGGCCGCGCCGCCGGCCGCGCGGGGGCGCGCGGCCTGGAACACGCCGTCGAACGCTTGGTCGTCCAGCCGCTCGGCCAGCTGCTGCTCGCCGACGAGGGGTTCGCCGACGGGCAATTCGCCGACGGTGCGTCGGTCGAGGTCCGGTGCACCGACGGGGTGCTCGGCTTCGCCGTCGGCATCAAGTGAGGAGACCGGACAGCCATGCCCCGCCCAGCCGCCGTGACCCTGACCGTCGTCCAAGGGCAGCTCGAGAAGACCGAGTTCGCCTTCGAGGAACGCACCACCTGCCTGATCGGCCGCGCCCGCGACTGCCACCCGCGGCTGCCCGACGACGACTACCACCGGACCGTGTCGCGCCACCACTGCCTGCTCGACATCAATCCGCCCGACGCGTGCATCCGGGACTTCGGCAGCCGCAACGGCACCTACCTGAACGACCGGAAGATCGGGCAGCGGGAGGAGGGCCAGACCCCGGAGCAGGGCGCCGCCACCGCCTTCCGGGAGCACCGGCTCGCCGACGGCGACGAACTGCGGATCGGCAGCACCGTCTTCCGCGTCACCATCCGCGGCGAGCAGCTCGCCCCGGCCGTCGTACGCTGCGTCAGTTGCGGCCGCGAGGAGAGCGCCGAGCTGAACGCCCGCGCGGGCGACCACCTGTGCGCCGCCTGCCGGACCGAGCCGCAGGCCGCGGCCGCGCTCCTGCTCGACCTCGCGCGCACGGGCGACGGGGAGCTGCGGGGCATCTCCGGGTACACGCTGGTGCGCGAACTCGGCCGCGGCGGAATGGGCGCCGTCTACCTGGCCCGGCACGAGGCCACCGGGCACGAGGTGGCGCTCAAGGTGATGCTGCCCAGGGTCGCCGCGAACCAGATGGCCCGCACCCGCTTCCTGCGCGAGGTACTCGTCACCCAGGAGATGCGGCACCCCAACATCGCGACCCTCCACGACGCCGGATTCGCGAACGGCACCTTCTACCTCACCACCGAGTTCTGCACCGGGGGAAGCCTCGATCGACTCCACACGCTCCGCGGGGACCGGAGACAGATCCCGGAGGCGGTCCGGCTGTACGCCCAGGCGCTGGAAGGTCTCGAGCACGCCCACGCACGCTCGGTCGTCCACCGGGACATCAGCCCCTCCAACATCCTGCTGCACCACAATGATGGTGGGCATCCGACCGTGAAGATCAGCGACTTCGGTATCGCCAAGGCCTTCGACCTGGCCGGCCTGAGCGGGCTCACCCGCACCGGCACGACCGCCGGCAAGCCGTCCTTCGTGCCGCGACAGCAGGTGGTCGACTTCCGCCGGGCGACCCCCGCCATGGACCTGTGGTCCCTCGCCGCCAGCCTGTACTGGACCCTGACCGGCCACGTGCCCCGCGACTTCCCGGCCGGGCAGGACCCGTGGCTGGCGGTCCTCCGGGCACCGGCCGTACCCATCCGCGAGCGGGTGCCCCACATCCCCCGCGCCCTGGCCGAGGTGATCGACCACGCTCTCACGGAGGAGCCCCAGATCGGCTTCGAGACCAGCGCCGATCTGCGCCGGGCACTCCTCACCGCACTCTGACCCGAGGGCCCGTCCAGGAGCAGGTACCCGTACTCAGCGGAACACCGCGAGGACGGCGCCCACTGCGTGGTGGTCGTCCCCGTGGCCGCGCGGGCCGGCCCCGGCTGCTGGCAAAAGATCGAACCTGTCGAGTCGGCAGCCCGCGAGCGATGACTACGGAAAGTGGCGAGATGGCGTACTGCCCAGTGCTGGCAAGGGCAACGGGGTGATCATCGCGAGTTCGATCTGCGCGTGCTCACACTCGTTTCACCTCGCGAGTCCCAGGGGCTATCGCAGTCGACCCCTCCCGAGACGTTTCCGCAGGTCAGGGCCTTGCCTGACCTGCGGAAACGATGAGAGACCAACCTGCGTTTCCGCAGGTCGGAGGGGGCCCTACAGGTCGTAGTAGAGCTCGAACTCGTGCGGGTGCGGGCGCAGGGCGATCGGGGCGATCTCGTTGGTGCGCTTGAAGTCGATCCAGGTCTCGATCAGGTCGGGCGTGAAGACGTTGCCCGCGAGCAGGTACTCGTGGTCGGCCTCCAGGGCCTCCAGGACGGCCGGGAGCGAGGACGGCACCTGGGGGACGTTGGCGTGCTCCTCGGGGGCCAGCTCGTAGAGGTCCTTGTCGACCGGCTCCAGCGGCTCGATCTTGTTCCTGATGCCGTCGAGGCCGGCCATCAGCATCGCGGAGAAGGCCAGGTAGGGGTTGGAGGACGGGTCCGGCGCGCGGAACTCGATGCGCTTGGCCTTGGCGTTGGAGCCGGTGATCGGGATGCGGATCGCGGCCGAGCGGTTGCGCTGCGAGTACACCAGGTTGACCGGCGCCTCGAAGCCGGGGACCAGGCGGTGGTACGAGTTGACCGACGGGTTGGTGAAGGCCAGCAGCGACGGGGCGTGCTTGAGCAGACCGCCGATGTAGTAGCGGGCGGTGTCGGAGAGGCCGGCGTAGCCCTGCTCGTCGTAGAAGAGCGGCGAGCCCTCGCTCCACAGCGACTGGTGGACGTGCATGCCCGAGCCGTTGTCGCCGAAGATCGGCTTCGGCATGAAGGTGGCGGTCTTGCCGTTCCGCCAGGCGACGTTCTTGATGATGTACTTGAACAGCATCAGGTCGTCGGCGGCGTGCAGCAGGGTGTTGAACTTGTAGTTGATCTCCGCCTGGCCGGCGGTGCCCACCTCGTGGTGCTGGCGCTCGACCTCCAGGCCGGCCGCGGCCAGCTCCAGCGACATCTCGGCGCGCAGGTCGGCGAAGTGGTCGACCGGCGGGATCGGGAAGTACCCGCCCTTGTACTTGACCTTGTAGCCGCGGACGTCGCCCTCGGCGGAGCCGGTGTTCCAGGCGCCGGCCTCGGAGTCGATGTGGTAGTACGACGCGTTGGCGCTGGTGTCGAAGCGGACCGAGTCGAAGACGTAGAACTCGGCCTCGGGCCCGAAGAACGCGGTGTCGGCGATGCCGGAGGAGGCGAGGTAGGCCTCCGCCTTCTTGGCGACGTTGCGCGGGTCGCGGCTGTAGGCCTCGCCGGTGACCGGGTCCTGGATGAAGAAGTTGATGTTGAGGTGCTTGTCCTTGCGGAACGGGTCGAGGCGGGCCGTGGCCAGGTCGGGGACGAGTGCCATGTCGGACTCGTGGATGGCCTGGAAGCCGCGGATCGACGAGCCGTCGAACATCAGGGTCTCGGACGGGTCGAAGGTCGCCGCGGGCACGGAGAAGTGCTGCATGACGCCCGGGAGATCGCAGAACCGGACGTCGATGAACTTCACATCGTTGTCCTGAATGAACTGCTTCACTTCGGCGGCGTTGTTGAACATCCATCCTCCTCGGCGTGCGAATGGGGTCACCCTAGGAATGGCCCGTTTCCAACCGGTGACCCGGTCGTTTCCTGAATGTTAACCGCCGCCCTCGCGCGGGCGGCAAAGTCGTACGCTCCGGGGCAAAACGCTACGCCCGTGCGGTCCGCATCCGCCAAGTGGTCTGGACCACTCAGGGGGTGCGGGGAAGCGCGATTCACCCTCCGGGGGAGACGGCGCGGCGGCGGCACGGGGAGGCGGTGCGGGCCCGGACCGTGCGCCCGGTTAGTGTGGATTCGTGGACACCAGAGAAGCGTTGGGATCGTGGATCGACGGCCCGAAGGCGGCCGCCGAGAAGATGGGCGCCGACTTCGGCTACCGCGGTGAGCGCCTCGGACTGCCCGAGGAGGGCCCCGGCTCGATCGCGGGCCCCGGCCGACGGCTGGGCGCGCTGTTCGTCGACGGCTGGCTGGTCTCGCTGGTCGCCTTCGGGCTGATCGCCAAGGGCTCCCCGGCCTCGGCCAACATGTGGACCACCCCGCTGTTCTTCACCGTCACCGTGCTGCTGCTCGCCACCACCGGGACGACCATCGGCAAGCGGCTGTTCGGCCTGCGGGTGATGCGCCTGGACGGCAGCCGCGCCACCATCCCGCAGGTGCTGCTGCGCACCGTGCTGCTCTGCCTGCTGGTGCCGGCCCTGGTCTGGGACCGCGACACCCGCGGCCTGCACGACAAGGCGGTCGGCACGGTCGAGGTCCGGATCTGACCGTCCGCAGCTGACCGACCCGGGGGCCGCACCCGGGGGGCGGCCCCGAGGGGTGGCCCCGAGGGGCGGCACGACCCCGAGCGGTCCGACCGGGGGCGCGACAGTGGGGCGCGGGCCCCGAGGGCGCGACCCGAGGGGCGGCAACGTCGAACGGCCCCGCCGCGGAGCTTCCGCGGCGGGGCCGTTTCGTGCGAATGGGGAGGGGTGGGTCAGCGGACCTGGCCGCCCTTGGGCATCCGGGCGCCCTTGGGCATCGGGCCCTTGGGGATCGGCGCCTTGGAGAGCAGGTCGCCCAGTGCGCGCAGCCGGTCGTTGGTCTCGGTGACCTGCGCCGGGGTGATGGCGCGCGGCAGGCGCATCAGGTGGATCTGCAGCTTCTTGAGCGGGATCTCGCCCTCGCCGTTGCCCACCACGATGTCGTGCACCGGCACGTCGCCGACGACCCGGGCCATCTTCTTCTTCTCGGACGCCAGCAGCTGGCGCACCCGGTTCGGGTTGCCCTCGCCGATCAGCGCGATGCCGGCCCGGCCCACGGCGCGGTAGACCGCGTCCTGGTTACGGGTCACCGCCACCGGGGTGGAGCTGGCGCTCCAGCCGCGCCGGATGTTGTTCAGCACCGCCGCGACGGCTCCCGGCTGTCCCTCCATCTGCCCGAACGCGGCGCGCTCGGCCCGGCGCCCGAAGACGATCGCCATGGCCAGGAAGGCCACGATGAAGCCCAGGATGCCCAGGTAGATGGGGTGGTCGATCGCGAAGCCGATGGCGAGGAACACGCCGAAGGTCAGCAGGCCGACGCCGGCGATGATCAGGCCGATCTTGGTGTCGACCTTCTTGGTCATGGTGTACGCCAGGCGGATCTGCTTCAGCCGCCCGGGGTTCTCGGATGTTTCCCTCGCCATAACGCTCATGGTACGTGGCGTGGGTACGGGATATCCAAGCCCGGGTACCCGTTCGCCCCGAACCGTGACCCGGGCGGACCGGCGCGACTCCGTACCGGAACCAACGCGGTACCGCGCGTCAACGACCCGCGGACTTCGCGGCCGGCGCGCCGGAGCGTGCGTCGCGCTCCCGGTCCGCCGCGTACCGGCGGTTCTCGCAGACCGCCGCCCAGGCGTTGCGCCGGGCCTGGCGCTGGCCGCCGGCGAGCAGCACGCTCTCGGCCAGTCGCAGTGCGGTGCCCATCGACCGGATTCCGGCCTGCATGCGGACCTGCATGTCGAACGACTCCCCTCGTGGCGGAAATGATTCGAACGGTCCCATCCTCACCACCCCGTGTTACCAGTCGGTGACCCGGCCGTCAAAGCCCGGTGAACCCCGGCAACCCGGAAGGCGGAGCCCCCGGAACCCGGAAGGGCGCAGCGCCCTGGATCTGGGCGGCGCGGTGCCGTGGACCGTGGCGCTCCGGCAGGGCCCCCTGACGGTCCGGCCCGGGGCCCCTGGCGCTCCGGGCCCTGATGGTCCGGCCCGGGGCCCCGGAGGGTGCGGCCCCGGGAACCCGAAGGGCGGAGCCGAAGCCCCGCCCTCAGGTGTCCACGGTGTGCGGCCGTCGTCAGACCGCGGCCTGCTCGCGGCGCTCCAGCGCCTGCCGGTACAGCCGCCCGGCGCGGTACGAGGAGCGCACCAGCGGGCCGGACATGACCCCGGCGAAGCCCAGCTCCTCGGCCTCCTGCTGGAGCTCGACGAACTCGTGCGGCTTCACCCAGCGCTCCACCGGGTGGTGGCGCAGCGAGGGGCGCAGGTACTGGGTGATGGTGATCAGCTCGCAGCCGGCACCGACCAGGTCGGCCAGCGCCTGGCTGACCTCCTCGCGGGTCTCGCCCATGCCCAGGATCAGGTTGGACTTGGTGACCAGCCCGGCCGCGCGGGCCTGGGTGATGACGTCCAGCGAGCGCTCGTAGCGGAACGCGGGCCGGATCCGCTTGAAGATCCGCGGCACGGTCTCGACGTTGTGCGCCAGCACCTCGGGGCGGGACGAGAAGACCTCGGCCAGCTGCTCCGGCACCGCGTTGAAGTCGGGGATGAGCAGCTCGACGCCGGTGCGGCCGCCCTCGCGGCCGGCCGTCATCGCGTGCACCTGGCGCACGGTCTCGGCGTACAGCCAGGCGCCGCCGTCCTCCAGGTCGTCGCGGGCGACGCCGGTGATGGTGGCGTAGTTGAGGTCCATGGTCACGATGGACTCGGCGACCCGGCGCGGCTCGTCGCGGTCGAACTCGGCGGGCTTGCCGGTGTCGATCTGACAGAAGTCGCAGCGGCGGGTGCACTGGTCACCGCCGATGAGGAAGGTGGCCTCGCGGTCCTCCCAGCACTCGAAGATGTTGGGGCAGCCGGCCTCCTGGCAGACCGTGTGCAGCCCCTCCTTCTTCACCAGCGACTGGAGGGCGTTGTACTCCGGGCCCATCTTCGCGCGGGTCTTGATCCACTCGGGCTTCCGCTCGATGGGGGTCTCGCTGTTGCGGACCTCCAGGCGGAGAAGCTTCCTGCCGTCGGGTGCGACAGCGGACACGTGCGACTCCTAGAACTAGACGGGGTACCCCCAGGGTACGCCTGTGCTTGTACGGCCTCCGCAGGGCCTGCGGCCCGCAATCGCAGGGCAACAGAGCTACTGGCGGGTAGATTCCCCGGAACCGCCGGGTTACCCGGGCGGCTAGCGGCTGAGCGCCGGCTCCGGCAGTTCGGCGAAGACGTCCGCCAGGTGCTTCTCGACCACGGACAGCGACTCGGTGACGGGGAAGTCCCGGCCCAGCTCGCCGGAGAGCGAGGCCACGCCCGCGTCCCGGATGCCGCAGGGCACGATGCGGTCGAACCAGGTCATGTCCGGGTTGCAGTTCAGCGAGAAGCCGTGCATGGTCACCCCGCGCGAGACCCGCACGCCGATCGCGGCGAGCTTGCGGTCGTCGCCGCGCTGCCCGGCGTTGGACGGCGCGTACTCCGGGCCGGCCAGCCGCGGGTCGATGCCGAGCGGCAGGCCCATCCGCAGGGTCAGCCTGCCGATGTCGACGACCTGCGACGGGTCGACCACCGCGTCCGGGATGGTCTCGCCCAGCACCCAGACGCCGCTGCGGCCCTCGACCCGGGTGGTCTCCACGCCCCACTCGCCGCAGGCCCGGATCAGCGCCTCCTCCAGCCGGCGCACGTACGCGACGACGTCCATCGGCTCGGGGAGCTTCACGATCGGGTAGCCGACCAGCTGGCCGGGGCCGTGCCAGGTGATCTCGCCGCCGCGGTTGACCTCGACCACCGGAGTGCCGTCCAGCGGCAGGTCGGCCGGGTTGGTGCGCCGGCCCATCGTGTACACCGGCGGGTGCTCCAGCAGCAGCACGGTGTCGGGGATCTCGTCCGCGACCCGCAGCGCGTGCAGCCGCTGCTGCTCCTCCCAGGCCTCCTGGTACGGGACGGCGCCCTCGCCCATGCCCAAGCGCACAAAACGCACGTTCTCGCTCACCAACTGCTCCTTGCCGGGCGTTCGAGACCAACCTCGCCACTGTACGCCCGACCGTTCGGGACTCGTTCAGGCCCCCGACAGCAGCTGCAGCCGCAGCGCCAGCTGGAGCTCCAGCGAGCGCTCGGGGTGGTTCCAGTCCCGCCCGAGCAGCACCTCGACCCGGTCCAGCCGCTGCACCACCGTGTTCACGTGGACGTGCAGCTCGTCCTTGGCCCGGGTCAGGCTGCCGCCGCAGTCGAAGTACGCGCGCAGGGTGCGGACCAGCTCGGTGCCGCGGCGGGCGTCGTAGTCCAGCAGCGGGCCGAGCGTCGCGCCGACGAAGCCGTCCACGTCGTGGCCGTCGCCGAGCAGCACCCCGAGGAAGCCGAGCGCCCGGGCCGACGAGCCGTCCCCGGCCCGGCCGAGCACCCGCAGCGCGCGGACGCAGCGCAGGCCCTCGGCGTACGAGGCGGCCAGCGCGACCGGTCCGGCGGCCGGCCGGCCCGCGCCGACGGTGACCGGGAACCCGGCCAGCCGGGCGAGCCGCTCGGCGGCCCGCTCGGCGGCCTCCTGGGGGGCGCCGGCGGAGCCGTCGTCCGGGACCAGCAGGACGACGGCCTCGCCGTGCTCGGCGCTGATGCCGCGCGAGCCGAACAGGTACCGCCCGGCGGCGCCCGCCAGCCGGCCGCGGTCGGTGGCGGCAGCGGCGGTGGCGGGGGTCGCGGTGCTTCCGCCGGCACCCGGGGCGAGGGCGGCGCCGGCCGGCTCGGCGACCAGCACCAGGTGCGGGCGGCCGAGGTCCACGCCCAGCCGGCGGCCGCGCGCGGTGAGGCCGGCCGGGTCGCGCTCGGGCGCGGTCAGCACGTCGGCCAGCAGCTCGCCGCGGACCCGGTTCTCGGTCTCGGCCACCGAGCGGCGCAGCAGCAGGAGCAGCGCGGTGACCACGCCGGCCCGCTCGAACAGCCGCCGGTCGGCGTCGTCCAGGTCCGGCCGGCCGAGCAGGACCAGCGTGCCCAGCGGTTCCTGGCCGGCCAGCACGGCGCAGACCCAGGCGTCGCCGTGCCGCACCGACCGGCCCTCGGCGCGGGACGCGGCGACCGCCTCGGCCAGGCCCTCGGCGGGCGCGGCGCGGCCGGCCAGCGGCTCGCCGCCGGTGTCCAGCACGGCTATCTCGCCGCCCAGCAGGACGGCCACGGCGGCGGCCACGTCGGGCACCTCGGCGCCGCGCAGCACCAGGTCGGTGAGCCGGTCGTGGCCCTGTTCGGCGCGCTGGACGGCGGCCGCGTGGGCCCGGATCAGCTCGTTGGCGCCGTTCAGCTCGGCGAGTGCGGCCCGGGTGTCGGCCAGCGACTTGGCGGTGTCCAGCGCGATCGCGGCGTGCGCGGCCAGCGTGCAGAGCAGCGCGACCTCGTCGGGGGAGAAGGCGCGCGGGGAGCGGTCGGCGGCGAACAGGACGCCGATCACCCGCCCGCCGAGCAGCAGCGGCACCCCGATGATCGCCACCAGGCCCTCGTCCAGCACGCCCGCGTCGATCGTGCCGGTGTGGTGGAAACGTTCGTCGGTGCGGTAGTCGGGGGTGGCGTACGGGCGGGCGGTCTGGGCGACCAGGCCGCCGAGGCCGTCGCCGAGGCTGAGCCGCAGGGTCTGGAAGAGCACCGAGACGGAGCCGTCGGTGACCCGCATGTAGGTGTCGCCGGCGGCCTCGTCCGGGAGGGTCAGGTACGCGGTGTCGGTGCCCAGCAGCATCCGGGCCCGGCGCACGATCGCGTGCAGCACGGTGTCGAGGTCGCGGGAGGCCGCGAGGTCCCCGGCGGTGTCGAACAGGGCCGTCAGCTCGGCCTCCCGGCGGCGGTGCTGACGCAGCGTCCGGTGCACCCGCAGCGCCTGCCAGGTGGCGCCGTCGATCTCGTTCAGTACGGCGGCGGGCGCCCCCTGCCGGCGGGCGTCGGCCAGCACGTCGGCGAAGTCCTCGGTGGCGGCGCCGGAGGCGAGCAGGTCGAGCAGCCGCCGCAGGGCCGGCGCCGAGCTGGTGTGCGGGTCGTTCATGGTGCGGGCCGCCAATCGGCAGTGAACGGGAAGCGCGATGGTACGCGAGACGTACGACAGGCCGGCGCTCGCTCAGGGGGCGAGCGCCGGTCGCCGGGGCGTCAGACGGTCGCGGCCCTCCCCGTCACGGCCTGCTCGTCCGTCGCCTCCGGGGCCTCGGCCCCGGCCTCGGTGAGGTCGCTGCCCCGGGTCTCCCGGCCGCAGAGCACCGCGAGGACGGTGATCGCCGCCGCGATCGCCACGTACACCGCGATCGGGGTGGCGCTGCCGTAGTCCTTGAGCAGCGCGGTCGCGATCAGCGGCGCCGGCGCGCCGGCCGCCACCGAGGCGAACTGGGCGCCGATCGACGCGCCCGAGTACCGCATCCGGGTCGCGAACAACTCGGAGAAGAAGGCCGCCTGGGGCGCGTACATCGCGCTGTGGAAGACCAGCCCGACGGTGACCGCCAGCAGGAGCGAGCCGAAGGACCTGGCGTCCACCAACCCGAAGAAGACGAACGCCCAGACGCCGACCCCCACCGCGCCCACCAGGTACACCGGCCTGCGCCCGACCCGGTCGGAGAGCGCCCCGAACACCGGGATCAGCGCGAACTGGACGGCCGAGGCGATCAGCACCGCGTTCAGCGCGGTCTGCTTGGCGAAGTGCGCGTGCGTCACGGCGTACGCGAGGACGAACGTGGTCATCACGTAGTAGGAGATGTTCTCCGCCATCCGCGCGCCCATCGCCACCAGCACCTCGCGCCAGTGGTGCCGCAGGACCGCCACCAGCGGCGGCTGCTCGGCCCGCTGCCGGGCCTCGGCCTTCCTCAACGCCTCCTTGAACAGCGGCGACTCGTCCACCGCCAGCCGGATCCACATCCCGACCGCCACCAGCACCGCCGAGAGCAGGAACGGCACCCGCCAGCCCCAGGAGAGGAAGGTCGCGTCGGACTGCACGGTGGTCAGCAGCGAGAGCACGCCCGCCGCCAGCAGGTTCCCGGCCGGTGCGCCGCCCTGCGGCCAGGAGGCCCAGAACCCGCGCCGCCGCTGGTCGCCGTGCTCCGACACCAGCAGCACCGCCCCGCCCCACTCCCCGCCGAGCGCGAACCCCTGGACCAGGCGCAGCACGGTCAGCAGCACCGGCGCGGCGGCTCCGACCGAGTCGTACGTCGGGAGCAGCCCGATCAGCGTGGTCGAGCCGCCCATCAGCAGCAGGCTCACCACCAGCAGCCTCTTCCGCCCCACCCGGTCCCCGAAGTGCCCGAAGACCAGCGCCCCGAGCGGCCGCGCCGCGAAGCCGATCGCGTAGGTCAGGAAGGAGAGGAGAGTCCCGGTCAGCGGATCGCTGGTCGGGAAGAACAGCTTGCCGAACACGAGCGCGGCGGCCGTGCCGTACAGGAAGTAGTCGTACCACTCGATGGTCGTGCCGATCAGGCTCGCGGCCACGACGCGTGGCAGTGAGGCTCTGGTGTTCTTCGGGGCGTCGGAGCCGCTCATGGGTCACCACTTCCGGACGGGGGGTCGGTGTTGCCACAAGGTAGGAATCCGCCGGTCGGCGGCCCATGTGGGCGGGGCACATACTCTTGCCGCGCGATATAGGGGAGAAGGCCAGGTGCTCGGCGGCGGCGGCCGGTGCGGCGCCGCAGGGGCCGCGCCCGCCGCCGGCCCGGGTGCAGGGCCGTCGCGCCGGTCAGTGCGCCGTCCAGCCGCCGTCGACGGGGAGGCTGGCGCCGGTGATGTAGGAGGCGTGCGGGCAGCAGAGCCAGACGGCGAGGCGGGCCACCTCGTCGGGTTCGATGAGGCGCTTGACGGCGGTGCGGTCGAGCATGATCCGCTCCACCACCTCGTCCTCGCGGATGCCGTGCGCCAGTGCCTGGGCGGCGATCTGGCGCTCCACCAGCGGGGTGCGGACGTACCCCGGGTTGACGCAGTTGCTGGTGACGCCGAACGGCGCGCCCTCCAGGGCGACCGTCTTGCTCAGCCCCTCCAGGGCGTGCTTGGCGGTCACGTAGGCCGACTTGAAGGCGCTGGCGCGCAGGCCGTGGACGGAGGAGATGTTGACCACCCGCCCCCACCCGCGCGCGTACATGTGCGGCAGGGTGCGGCGCAGGATGCGGAACGGGGCCTCGACCATCACCCGCTGGATCAGCGTGAACCGGTCGGGCGGGAACTCGTGCACGGGCGCGACGTGTTGGAGGCCGGCGTTGTTGACCACGATGTCGGCGTCGTCCGGCAGGGCCTCCACCGCCTCCGGGTCGGAGAGGTCCGCGACGTGCGCGACGCCGCCGATCCGCTCGGCGAGCTCCTCGGCCGGAGCGGCCGCGAGGTCGACGACGCGGACCCGGGCGCCGGCCTCGGCGAGGGCCTCCGCGCAGGCCCGGCCGATGCCCGAGGCGGCACCGGTGACCAGGGCCGTGCGGCCGTCGAGCGGGCGGGCTGAAGTGGTGTCCATGGTCGAGAACGGTAGGAATCCGGCAGCCCACCTCCTATGGAGCGGGCCACTACAGCACCCGGTTGAACTGTGGTGGACGCCACCATGACCGGACCGCGGCCGGCGAACGGCCGTCCGACCGTCACCAGCCAAACCCATCCTGTCCTGGCTTCCCCACAATGGGCGCCGATGCTTCACCCGTTCGGAGGATTGCTCGGTCAGAACCGCCCATAGCGCCCGAATGCTCGCTACATTCACGCCGATTCCCGACAGGGGGCGCCGCCACGGGCAGCCGATGGGCTGGTGGAGCCGGTGCGGCGTCCGAGAGGTGTTGACTGACTATGCCCCAACGGCCTGCAACCGACAGCCCGGCGTACGGACCGCTCGACCCGCTCGACCAGCACCGAGGTCCGGTCGGCCGGGCCCTTCCGGACGCCCCCGACGCCCCGACCGCCGACGAGTTGCGAGTGCCCGTGCAGGTCACGTCCGTCACCCCCGAACCGCACCAGGGCGCCGTCACCGAGCCGGACGAGTCCGCCGCGCCCGCACCCGCCCCGCCGCCGCCCGCGGCCGGCCACTCCGGCCCGGGCCCGCAGAACGGCCAGCTGGCCGCGCTGATCGAGGAGGCCGGCTTCTCGCACGCCGGCCTGGCCCGCCGGGTGGACCAGCTCGGCCTGGAGCACGGCCTCGACCTGCGGTACGACAAGACCTCGGTCACCCGCTGGCTCCGCGGCCAGCAGCCGCGCGGCGCCACCCCCGCGCTGATCGCCGAGGTCTTCACCCGCCGGCTCGGCCGCCGCCTCACCGCCCAGGACCTCGGTCTGGACGCCTGCGCCCCGGTCTACGCCGGCCTGGAGTTCGCCGAGACGCCGCAGGAGGCGGTGGACATCGTGGCGAGCATGTGGCGCAAGGACAACGGCCCGCAGTCCGAGCTGCGCCGGATCGCCTTCACCCCGGCCGGGCTGGTCGTGCCCAGCCGTGACTGGCTGATCGGCCGGACCGACGAGCGGGTCGCCCGGGACGGCTCCACCCTGCCCCGGCCGGACGCCACCGGCCCCCAGCCCGCCGCCGCCCCGGGCGCGTCCGCCGCGGCCCCGGCCCGCGGCCCGGCCTCCGGCGGCTCCGCCGCGCCGTCCGCCCGGGTCCCCGCCGCCGCGGCCGCCGCCGCCCAGGCCGGGGCGACCGCCCTCGGCCGGGTGCCGACCCAGAGCCGCCGCCCGCCCATCGCCGTCGAGCCGCCGTACACGGACCCGGCCCGCGAGCCGCGCCCGGCGCTGCGGGTCGGCCGTGGCGACATCGCCGCCATCCGCGCGGTCGGCGACCTCTTCCGCGCGCTGGACCACGCCTACGGCGGCGGCCACGCCCGCCAGGCGCTGGTCCGCTACCTGGAGAGCGAGGCCGAGCCGATGCTGCGCGGCCGGTACGGCGAGCAGATCGGCCGGGCGCTGTTCGGCGCCGTCGCCGACCTGACCAGGCTGGCCGGCTGGACGTCCTTCGACATCGCCGCGCACGGCCTGGCCCAGCGCTACTTCGTCCAGGCGCTGCGCCTCTCCCAGGCCGCGGGGGACCGCGCGCTCGGCGGGTACGTGCTGGTGACGATGAGCCAGCAGGCGGTGCACCTCGGCCACGGCCGCGAGGCCGTCCAGCTGGCCCGGGTCGCCCAGCAGGGCGTCGGCACCGCCGTTCCGCCCACCGTGCAGGCGCTGCTGCACGCCGCCGAGGCGCGCGGGCACGGCCTGCTCGGCGACGTCCGGGCCTGCACGACCGCGCTGGTGCGCTCCGAGCGGTCGCTGGCCGCGGCCCGGGTCGGGGACGAACTCCCCTCCTGGGCGCGGTACTTCGACGAGGCCCAGCTCTCCGACGAGTTCGCCCACTGCTACCGGGACCTCCAGCAGTGGCGGACGTCCGCCCAGCACGCCGAGAAGTCGCTGCGGCTGCGCTCGCCCGCCTACGCCCGCAGCCGGATCTTCTGCCGGCTGGTGCTGGCCACCGCCCGGCTCGGCATGGGCGACCTCGACGAGGCGTGCTCCATGGCCACCGACGCCCTGCGCGCGGCCGGCGAGATGCGCTCGGCCCGCTCGCTGGAGTACGTGCGGGACTTCCACCGCCGGCTCACCCCGTACCGCGGCAGCCCGGTGGCCCGCGCCTTCGAGGAAGCGGCCCGCCAGGCGGGGGTGATCTAGGGGGTGTCCGACACGCCCGCGGGGGCGGGGGCCACCAGCTCTCGGCGTTCACCCGCGGCCGGTCGCCCTCGACGGCGGCCGGCGGGCGGACGTCCCCGCGCGGCCGCGGGGCGAGCAGCGGGAACCGCCGGCACCGGGAGCACGCCCGCGCCGACCGGCGCGGCCGCGGTGGAGGACGGCGGGTACCCGGCGTCCACCGCGATCGCGGCCGCGGGGGGGGGCCACCGGCCGGGTGGCCCGGGGACCCGCCCGGCGGGGGCCCGCCGGGTGGTCCCCCGGAATTCGGTGCGGCGGGTGGGGGGGTGGGGGGGCCACCAGTGGGCACCCACCCCGCCAGGGCT
>NZ_JBHXTG010000028.1:0-91172 GCF_042677465.1 Kitasatospora sp. NPDC127111 | reverse complement strand
GTACGCGGGGGCCCGGGGTCGCCCGGGCGGCCGGCGGAAACGCCGGAGCCCCGGCGCGCGGCCGGGGCTCCGGAGGTGCTGCTGAGCGGCGGTCAGCTCTCCAGGCGGATCGAGGAGCGGGCCGAGACCTGGCCCCCGGAGAGGCCGGTGAGGTCGGCGACCACCAGGTAGGTGCCGGCCGGCGCGGGCGCCGGGTCGGCGGTGGCGCACTGCTGCTTGCTGCGGCTGCGGTCCCAGGTGAAGGTCTCGGTCAGGCCGCCGTTGGCCGGGATCTGCACCCAGCTGTTGCCCCGGTCGGAGGGGCAGTCGCCGGAGGACCAGATCCGGTCGCCGTTGCTGGCCGTCACGGTGATGGCGGAGGCGGTCCGGCCCAGGTCGACCCGGCAGTTGGCGCCGGCCGAGTTGTGGACGGTCAGCGCCAGCTTGGGCTTGTCCTTGGGCTGGTAGGAGTTCTGGGCGCTGGCCAGCTCCAGGGTCACCTGCGAGGAGGCGCAGACGGGCAGTGCCATGACCTCGGGGGTGTTCACCGCGGGGGCTCCTCCGCCGGTGCCGCCGGCGGCCGCGCCGCCGCCCGTTCCGCCCGTTCCGCCCGCGGCCGCGCCGCCCGCCGAACCGCCCGCCGCCGAACCGCCGGCGGCCGCACCGCCGGTGGCGGGGGCCGGGTTGGGCGCACCGCCCGTACCGCCGGTGCTGAGGCTGACGTCGCCGCCGCCGGAGCCGGAGACCGCGCCGCCGCCGGGGTTGGCGCCGCCGCTCCCGCTGCCACCGGGGCGCGAGTTGTTGGCGGGGCCGCTCGGGGAGGCGCCGGGCGTGATCGCCTGGGCGGGGGTCTGGGACTGGGACGGAACGGCCTGGGCGGCCTTGCCGCCTGATCCGCCGTCACCACCGCCCTGATCGGACATCAGCCAGACGATCAGGGCGACGACCGCGGCGACGGCGACGAGCACGACGAGGCGCCGTCGCCAGTAGATCGAGGCGGGCAGCGGTCCCACGGGTTGACGGAGAGAGGGCACGCCCAAACTCTACGAGACAGTGTGTGCCTCCTGACTCACCAACACCGCACAGTCGCCCCTTCCTTCACATGATCCGCCATTTGCGCCGTTCGAGCGAGGGCGATCAGGGGTTTTCCGGCGACGACCGGAACCGCGTGCTCCGCTTCGGTCCGGCCGGCGGGCGTGGGAGGATCGAAGGGCCATGGCTGCCATCACCGTCACCCCCGCCCCCAGTCCCGACACCGCCCGGCTGCCGCTGCCGGTGCTGCACTCGACCGTCCTCGGCTGGTACGAGGCCAACGCGCGCGAGCTGCCCTGGCGGACCCCCGAGGCCTCGCCCTGGGCGGTGATGGTGAGCGAGTTCATGCTCCAGCAGACCCCGGTGAAGCGGGTGCTGCCCGCCTGGAGCGCCTGGATGGAGCGCTGGCCGACCCCGGCCGACCTGGCCGCCGAGGCACCCGGCGAGGCGGTCCGGATGTGGGGCCGGCTCGGGTACCCGCGGCGGGCGCTGCGGCTGCACGCGGCCGCGGTGGCGATCACCGAGGAACACGGCGGCGACGTCCCGGACGACCACGCGACCCTGCTCTCGCTGCCCGGGGTGGGCGAGTACACGGCGGCCGCGGTGGCCTCGTTCGCCTTCCGCCAGCGCCACGTGGTGCTGGACACCAACGTCCGCCGGGTGTTCGCCCGCGCGGTGACGGGCGTGGAGTACCCCGCGCAGGCCACCACGGCGGCCGAGCGGCGGACCGCGACCGCGCTGCTGCCCGACGACCGGGAGACGGCGGCGACCTGGGCGGTCGCCGTGATGGAGCTGGGCGCGCTGGTCTGCACGGCGCGCGGTCCGGGGTGCGGCGGCTGCCCGCTGTTCGCCGACTGCGCCTGGCAGCGGGCCGGCTGCCCGCCGTACGAGGGCCCGGCCCGGCGCGGCCAGTCGTACGAGGGGACGGACCGGCAGGTCCGCGGGAAGTTGCTGGCGGTGCTGCGGGCCGAGCACGGCACGGTCGAGCAGGCCCGGCTGGACGCGGTCTGGCCGGACGCGGTGCAGCGGGCGCGGGCGCTGGACGGACTGGTCGCGGACGGCCTGGTCGAGCCGGTCGGCCCGGGCGTCTACCGGCTCCCGCAGTGATTCCGGGAAAGCGCTGGTTCCGCGGAGAGCAGTGATCCCGGAGAGCAGTGATCCCGGGGATGCGGTGATCCCGGGGAAGGCAGTGATCCCGGGCAAATGAGAGATCCCCCTCCCGTTCGAGAGGGGGATCTCCGGAGGCCGGACGTCAGATCGCGACGGGCTCGACGGAGGGCTCGGCGCCCTTGCCGTCCTCGGGGCCCTTGGCCGGCATGCCGGTGCCGCGCAGCGGGACCTCGCGCATGAAGACCGCGGCGGCGACGGCGATCACCGCGACGGCCGCGCCCCAGAGGAAGACGGTGTGCATGCCGTTGGCCACCGCGTGGTGGTAGGCGTCCTGGACCGGGGCGGGCAGCGCCTTGAGCGCGGCCGGGCTCAGCTGGCTCGGGTCGCCCTTGCCGCCGCCGTTCGCGGCCGCCTCGCCGAGCCGCTCCTTCATGGTCTCGGTGACCCGGTTGTTGAACAGCGCGCCGAACAGCGCGACGCCGAAGGAGCCGCCGATGGTGCGGAACAGGGTGGCGGTGGAGCTGGCCACGCCCATGTCCTTCAGCTCGACGCTGTTCTGCGCGACCAGCATGGTGATCTGCATCAGGAAGCCCATGCCCGCGCCGAGCACGACCATCCAGCAGGCCGAGGTGAAGCCGCTGGTCTCGGTCCCCATGGTGGAGAGCAGCACCATGCCGGCGGTCATCACGATCGTGCCGATGATCGGGTAGATCCGGTACTTGCCGGTCTTGGTCACCGCCTGGCCGACCACCAGCGAGATGACCAGCATGCCGAACATCATCGGCATCAGCAGCAGGCCGGAGTTGGTGGCCGAGGCGCCCTGGACGGTCTGCTGGTAGAGCGGCAGGAAGACGGTCGAGCCGAACATCACGAAGCCGACGATGAAGCCGATCAGCGAGACCAGGGTGAAGTTCAGGTTCTTGAACAGGTCGAGCGGGAGCATCGGCTCCTGCACCCGCTGCTCGACGTAGCAGAAGGCGATCAGGGTGGCGGCGGCCAGCGCGGCCAGGCCCAGGATCTGCTTGGAGCCCCAGGCGTACTCCTGCCCGCCCCAGGTGGTGATCAGGGTGAGCGCGGTGATGCCGGTGGTGAGCAGGAGCGCGCCGAGGTAGTCGATCCGGGCCTTGTTGTGGACCTTCGGCAGCTTCAGGGTGACGATGACGACGGCGAGCGCGACGACGCCGAGCGGCAGGTTGATGTAGAAGGTCCAGCGCCAGCTCAGGTGGTCGGTGAGGAAGCCGCCGACCAGCGGGCCGCCGATGGTGGCGAGCGCCATCACCGCGGCGAACATGCCCTGGTACTTGCCGCGGTCGCGCGGCGGGACCAGCGCGCCCATGATCGACATCACGCCGACCATCAGACCGCCGGCGCCCAGGCCCTGGAGGGCGCGGAAGCCGATCAGCTCGTTCATGTTCTGCGACAGGCCGGAGAGCGCCGAGCCGGCCAGGAAGATCACGATCGAGGTGAGGAAGGTGCCCTTGCGGCCGTAGAGGTCGCCGAGCTTGCCCCAGATCGGGGTGGAGGCGGCGGTGGCCAGCGTGTAGGCGGTGACCACCCAGGAGAGGTGCTCGGCGCCGCCGAGCTCACCGACGATGGTCGGCATCGCGGTGCCGACGATCAGGTTGTCGAGCATGGCCAGCAGCATGGTGACCACCAGGCCGATCATGACCAGGCGGATCTCGCGGGGGGAGCGCGGCGGCTCCTCCTCGACGGTCTTCTTCTCCGGTGCCGGGGTGTCGGCCTTCGGTTGTGACATGGGTGGTGTCTCCCGGACAGGATCGGACGACGCCTCGGACCCTCGACGGCTCACTTACTTGTCGCCCGGCTAGTTATATGGACCGTCGGCACGGTAAGTTGTCCCCTAGCCGGTCGTCAAGCCAGTTTCCTTGCCGACGGCCCGGACAGGGAGAATGAGCCCGGGGGCGGACGTCGACGGGCGACCGGCGAACGAGCAGCAGCAGTCAGAACCGACGTAGTCACGAGGCAGGCCATGGGTACTCCGCACAGCCCCCGCAGCGACACCCGGGCCCGCATCATCGCGGTCGCGCTGGAGCTCTTCGCCGAGCAGGGCTACGAACGGACCTCGCTGCGGGAGATCGCCGACCGGCTGGGCGTCACCAAGGCCGCGCTCTACTACCACTTCAAGACCAAGGACGACATCGTCCACGGCATCGTGGACAGCATGGCCGCGCCGATCGACGACACCATCGCGTGGGGCCGCGAGCAGCCGTGGACGCCGGAGCTGCGGGACGAGCTGATCCGCCGGTTCGCCGCGGGCATGTCGGAGCGGGTACCGCTGCTGCGGTTCTTCCACGAGAACCAGCCCGCGCTGCGCGACTCGCCGGCCGGGCTGGAGTTCCGGCAGCGGATGATCGCGATGATCCGGCTGGTGCACGGCCCGGACGCGAGCTTCGAGGACCGGCTGCGCGCCACGATGTCGCTGTTCACCATCAACCTGGCGATGTTCATCGTGAAGCAGGACGCCGACGACTGCGCGGCGCCCGGGTACGTCCCGGGCGGGGTGGCGATGGCCGGCAGCCCGGAGGAGGCGGTGGCGGCGGCGCAGGTGGTGGCGCTGGAGATCGGCTCGCTGATCGACCACCGGACCCCGAGCGTCTGAGCGGCCCGGGAGCCGCGCCGGAACGGCCGGAGCACCCGGAGGACGACCCGGCCGCCCTCCCGCGCTTGCGACTCGGACCCAGAACGACCCGGACTCAGAACCCGCGCTCAGGACGACCCGGACTCAGAACCCGGCGGAAACCTGGCTCAGAACGACGCGGGCTCAGAACGACCCGGACTCAGAACCCGGTGACCCCGTGCCCGGAGAGGTACGCGATCGGGTTGATCACCGCGCCGTAGTGGTTGCTGGAGCGGATCTCGAAGTGCAGGTGCGGGCCGGTCGAGTTGCCGGTGTTCCCCGACGCGCCGATCTGCTCGGCGGCCGACACCCGGTCGCCCGCGTGCACCGAGATCCTCGACATGTGCGCGTACTGCGCGTACCGGCCGTCGGCGAGCCGCAGCACGACCTCCTTGCCGTAGGCGCCGTCCCAGCCGGCCGACACCACGGTGGCGTTGCCGACCGCGAGCAGCGGGGTGCCCGGGGCGACCGCGAAGTCCACGCCCGTGTGGTACCCGGCCGCGTACTCGGGGTTGGCCACCCCGTACGGGTTGCTGGTGGGCGCGCCCGGCACCGGGGCGGACCACTCGGGCGCCGGGGCGGGGGCCGGCTCCGGTTCGGGGGCCGGTTCGGGGGCCGGAGCGGGCGCGGGGGCCGGCTCGGCGGGCTGCGCCTGGTCCGCGGACGGGGCCGGCGCGGCGGCGGGCGGCTCGGGGGCCAGCAGGTTGGCGGCGACCGCCACGTAGTCCTGGGCCGAGTCCTGCTCGTGCGGCAGCTTGTACGCGCTCGGGCCCGCCACCTGGACCAGGGTCGCGGCCGGTGCCGCGCCCTTCGGGGCGGTGAACGCCGAACTGCCCGGGGTGGTGGGTATGACCGTCTGCGCCGAGGCGCTGCCGGGAGCCGCCACCAGCAGGGCGCCGGACAGTATCACCGCACTGGCGCCGACCGCGGTGACGGTGCGGTGCCGGTCGGCCCGGAGCGGGTCGCCGGAGAGGCCGTGCCGGGGCGCGGTGAGCGCCCGCAGCGGCGCGGCGTGGGTGCGGACGGCGTGGCCGAGCCGGGGCTGCCAGGCCGCCGCCTGGGTCGCCGCGCGGGCGGCGAGGCGGCGGAGGGCCGGCCCCATGGGCGGGACGTGGGACATCGGGAAGCTCAACCTCACGGACGTACGGGGGCAGCGCAACGAGCCCCTTCGGGCGTGTTGAGCGGTGGACCACTCAGGTGTAACCGTCACCGAGCGGACTCCCAAACGGTGTGACGTACTACGGCGTGTAGTCACCGTGGCGCCGGAGATTCAAGCTGACGGAGTAACGATCATGTGATCCGATCGTCCGTCCAGGGCCACCGCCGCTCGCGGTCCCGGCCGGCCGTCCTACTACCGCCGCTCGTACCACCGTGGGGCCCTGTGACCAGTACCACCAGGCACCGGGCTTTGGGAGGTGTTCGAGGCACGAAGGCGGGGTGCGCACGGTCGGCGCCGTCCGGAGGCCCCCGCTGCGGGACCATCGACGCATGTATCCCAACTGGAGCGAATCCACCGAAGGCGGCCACGGTCCGGGCCTCCAGGAGCGCCGCTTCGCCGCCCGGCGCGGCTGCGAACGGCTGCTCTCCGGCACCCGGCCGCGGAGCCTGCGCGAACAGCTCGCCGCCCTGGCCGCGGACGCCGAGAGCGCGTACGACCTGGACCGGCGGCCGGACATGTACGGCGACGGCGTGGTCCGCGCCCTGGAGCGGAAGGTCGCCGGGCTGCTCGGCACCGAGGACGCGGCCTTCTTCCCGACCGGCACCATGGCCCAGCAGGTCGCGCTGCGGATCCACGCCGAGGCCGCCGGCCTGCGCACGGTCGCGACGCACCCGCTCGCCCACACCGAGCAGCACGAGCGGCACGCGCTGACCGTGCTGAGCGGGCTGCGCAGCGTCTGGCCCACGGACGCGCCGCGGCTGCCCACGGCGGCCGAGCTGCGCGCGTTCGACGAGCCGTACGCGGCCCTCGTCCTGGAACTCCCGCTGCGCGAGGCCGGCTTCGTCCTGCCCACCTGGCCGGAGCTGGCCGAGGCGGCCGGCGTCGTGCGGGAGCACGGCGCGGCCCTGCACCTGGACGGGGCCAGGATCTGGGAGTCCGTCGTCCACCTCGGCCGGCCGCTGCCGGAGATCGCCGGCCTGGCCGACTCGGTGTACGTCTCCTTCTACAAGACGCTCGGCGGGATCAGCGGTGCCGCGCTGGCGGGGGAGGGCCGCTTCGTCCGGACCGCGAAGGCCTGGCGGCACCGCTACGGCGGGCAGCTCTTCCAGCAGTGGCCGGCCGCGCTCGCCGCGCTGGCCGGGCTGGACCGTGAACTGCCGCGGCTGACCGAGTACGTGACGCACGCCAGGACGGTGGCGTCGGCGCTGGCCGAGGCGTTCGCGACCGTCCCGGGGGCGCTGGTGCACCCGGCCCCGCCGCACACCCACCAGTTCCAGCTCTGGCTGCCCTACACCGTCGAGGAGTTGGACGCGGCGGGGCTGCGGCTGGCCGAGGAGACGGGGACGGCGCTGTTCGGCTCCTGGCGGGCGCAGGGCCCGCCGGGCCTGTCGATGACCGAGCTCACGGTGGCGGCGGACGCGCTGGAGTGGACCGAGAAGGACGTCGCCGAGGCGGTGGACGGCTTCCTGGCCCTGCTGCCGCGGAAACCGTTCTGAACGGACGTCCGGCCCGCCCCCGCGGGTGCGGGGACGGGCCGGACGGATGAATCAGTGCCGCTTGGTCAGAGGCTGATCGTCACTGCTCGGTTCGATCAGTTGTCGACCGGGCGGACCCGGATCCAGGTCTCCAGGTAGTTCGAGGACTCGTTCTCGACCTCGATGCTGGTGCCCGTCTTCGGGACGATGACGCTGCTGTACGGGTTGTCCTTCGACCAGTAGGACTTCAGGTCGGAGAACTCGTCGATGCCCTTGGCCTTCGGGATGACCGTCTCGACGCCGGCCTTGTGCAGGGTCAGACCCTCCACGCGGCGCGAGCCGAAGGTCGAGTCGTAGCCCTGGATGCGCGGGCGCATCAGGGAGCCGTCGGCCCACTTCATCGGGGTCGGGTGCGCGTCGATCGGGAGGATCAGACCCTGGCCCGGGTGGTTGGTGACGTTGTTGTCGGTCTGGGAGGTGTCCCACAGCCAGATCAGCAGACCGGCCTGGTAGGGGTAGTGCTCCACCCAGTTCGGCTTGGCGGCACCGAAACCGAAGTTGTACGGACCGGTCTGGAGGGTCCGGTCGAACGAGATGTACTGGCGGTTCTCGGCGAGGTAGTACTGGGCGTAGTCCTTGGAGAACTTGCCCGCGATGCGGGAGAAGCCCTTGGCGGCCCAGCCGTTGTCACCGTTCTCGGCACCGTCGGTGAAGACGGTGGCACCGTCGACGACGACGGAGATGTCGTCGAGGGCGAGGCCCTTGAGGTGCAGGCCGCCGTCGGTGGTGTTGTGGAAGCGGACCTTGACGGCCTTGCCGGCGTAGGCGTCCAGCGGGAAGACCAGGTCGCCCCACTTGCCGCCCGAGTTGCCGCTCAGCGACGCCTTCTCGGCGGCGTTGTGCGGGAGGGCGGTGCCGTTGAAGGTGCCCTCCAGAGCGGTCCAGTTGGCGCCGCCGTCGGTGGAGACCTCGCCGTAGGCGTAGTCGAAGTCCTGCTCCAGGTCGTACCAGGCCTTCGCCTTGAGCGAGGCCGAGGTCTTGCCGGTCAGGTCGACGTCACGGGTCAGCGAGACGTCCAGGTCGTCCGCGCTGCCGCTCCACCACTCGTTGGCACCCGCGTACGGGGTGTTGATCTCGGTGGTGACGGTCTTCTTCGGCAGGTCGACGACCAGCGCCTGCGGCAGCTTGGTGTTGAACTCGACCGGGCCGATGTGGTGGGTCGACTCGGTGCCGGCCTTGGCCTTGTCGAACTTCAGCCAGCCGAGCTGGAGCTTGCTCCAGACGTCGAGGTCGTTCGGCTTGTCACCGATCGAGTTCTTGCCCTCGCCGAGCCAGGAGCCGGAGGACATCAGCGACCAGAAGCCGACCGAGTTGTCGATCCCGCTGCCCGAGGTGTCGTACAGGTCCGGCAGACCGAGGTCGTGGCCGTACTCGTGGGCGAAGACACCGAGGCCGCCGTTCTCGGGCTGCATGGTGTAGTCGCCGATCCAGATGCCGGTGTCGCCGACCGGGGTGCCGCCGAGCAGGTTGCCCGCCGGGCCGGTGGAGCCGCGCTGGGTGCCGTAGACGTACGAGCGGTGGGCCCAGAGCGCGTCGGTGCCCTGCTTGCCGCCGCCGGCCGACTGGTCCTCACCCGCGTGCACGATCTGGAAGTGGTCGATGTAACCGTCGGGCTCGTTGAAGTTGCCGTCGTGGTCGTAGTCGTACCGGTCCCACTGGTCGTACTGCGCGATGGTGGCCTTGATCTGAGCGTCCGTCTGGCCCTTGGCCTTCTGGTCGGCGACCCAGGCGTTGATGCCGTCGCGGATCAGGTCCTGCGCGTTGGCGCAGACGTGCTGGCCGCAGTAGTCCGAGCCGTAACGGGCCTCGTTCCACGGCACCTTCACCCAGTCGGTGACCTGGCCGTCGACCGAGTAGCGGCCCGAGGACTGCTTCTCGTAGAACGTCTTCAGCGAGTCCTGGGTCTTGCTGAAGTACATGTCCTGGAAGTGCTGCTGGTTGAAGTCAGCCTGCCAGAGCGTGGAGTTGTTGCTGGCCGGGTCCGGCTGCTCGATCGAGTTGTGCACCGGACCGGGGGTGCCGCCGTACTTGACCTTGCCGTCCGGCGTCTTCGTGGTGGTGTCCACCTGGTCGCTGAAGTCGACCAGGATGGTGAAGATCTTGTCCGTGCGCTCACGGGCCAGCTCGACGTACTTGTCCTTGCCCAGCTTGATGCTGGTGCTGCCGCCGTGCTCCTCGATCTTCGCGGTGCCGGCGAGCAGCTGCTCGGTGGCGGCCTTCTGCTCGGCCTCGACCTTCTCGGTCAGCGGGCCCGGCAGGTTGTGATCAGTGCTGACCTGAACGGCCTCGGCCGGGTCCTGCGGGGTCGGGGCGACCGGGGCGGCGACGGCCGTCCCCGGGAGCAGCCCCGCGCCGAGCGCGGCTATGACCGCCGCGGCCGAGACGGCCGCAGCGGCTTTCCTGGTCATCTTCAACGTTGTGACGTCCTCCCCAAACCGGTCGGGCTCTTGGCCTCCCGGTAAACCAATGAAAGACAGGTGGACGACATTTGATCTAAGCGTGGACGGAAAAGATAGACCTTGACCGTGACATGGCCACAGCGCTATGCTCCGCGACTTCCTATCAGCTGACGCTCTGTCAACAACATTGGCATTAAAGATGACCGTTGATTGGGTCGTGCCCGCACCGCCCCCGGAGTGAGGCCCTCACCTGCGCGATCGTGGGGTGGATCACAGGTTTTGTGACGGCATGCTAAATGGCCTGAGCCCCCGGTGTGAACACCGGGGGCTCAGACGGTTTGCTGTTGTCTGTTAAATGTTGCTACTTCGTCAGGTCAGGACCGGACGAGGCAACGGCGGCCGGAGTGTCCGCGACCGCGGACTTCTCCTCTCCGCGGAAGGTGAACTTGGCGTCCTTGCCCTCGCCCTCGACACCGACGACCACGATGTGGCCGGCCCGCAGCTCGCCGAAGAGGATCTTCTCGGAGAGGTGGTCCTCGATGTCGCGCTGGATGGTGCGGCGCAGCGGACGGGCACCCAGGATCGGGTCGTAGCCGCGCTTGGCCAGCAGCTTCTTGGCCTCGACGCTGAGCTCCAGGCCCATGTCGCGGTCCTTGAGGCGGGAGTCCACCTTGTCGATCATCAGGTCGACGATCTGGATGATGTCGTCCTCGGACAGCTGGTGGAAGACCACGATGTCGTCGACGCGGTTCAGGAACTCGGGGCGGAAGTGCTGCTTGAGCTCCTCGCCGACCTTCGCCTTCATCCGCTCGTACCCGGTCTGGGTGTCACCTGTGGCCGCGAAGCCCAGGTTGAAGCCCTTGGAGATGTCCCGGGTGCCGAGGTTGGTCGTCATGATGATGACGGTGTTCTTGAAGTCGACCACGCGGCCCTGGGAGTCGGTCAGGCGACCGTCCTCCAGGATCTGCAGCAGCGAGTTGAAGATGTCCGGGTGGGCCTTCTCGACCTCGTCGAAGAGCACGACCGAGAACGGCTTGCGCCGCACCTTCTCGGTGAGCTGGCCGCCCTCCTCGTAGCCCACGTAGCCGGGGGGCGAACCGAAGAGCCGCGAGACGGTGTGCTTCTCCGAGAACTCGGACATGTCGAGCGAGATCAGCGCGTCCTCGTCGCCGAACAGGAACTCGGCGAGCGTCTTGGACAGCTCGGTCTTACCGACGCCGGACGGGCCGGCGAAGATGAACGAGCCGCCGGGGCGCTTCGGGTCCTTGAGGCCCGCACGGGTGCGCCGGATGGCCTGGGAGAGCGCCTTGATGGCGTCCTTCTGGCCGATGACGCGCTTGTGCAGCTCGTCCTCCATGCGCAGCAGGCGGGAGGACTCCTCCTCGGTGAGCTTGAAGACCGGGATGCCGGTGGCGGTGGCCAGGACCTCGGCGATGAGCTCCTCGTCCACCTCCGCGACGACGTCCATGTCGCCGGCCTTCCACTCCTTCTCGCGCTTGGCCTTGGCCTGCAGGAGCTGCTTCTCGTCGTCGCGCAGGGACGCGGCCTTCTCGAAGTCCTGCGCGTCGATCGCGCTCTCCTTCTCGCGGCGCACGTCGGCGATCTTCTCGTCGAACTCGCGCAGGTCCGGCGGCGCGGTCATCCGGCGGATGCGCATCCGGGAGCCGGCCTCGTCGATCAGGTCGATGGCCTTGTCCGGCAGGAAGCGGTCCGAGATGTACCGGTCGGCCAGGGTGGCGGCGGCGACCAGGGCGGCGTCCGTGATGGAGACCCGGTGGTGAGCCTCGTAGCGGTCGCGCAGGCCCTTGAGGATCTCGATGGTGTGCGGCAGCGACGGCTCGGCGACCTGGATCGGCTGGAAGCGGCGCTCCAGCGCGGCGTCCTTCTCCAGGTGCTTGCGGTACTCGTCCAGGGTGGTGGCACCGATGGTCTGCAGCTCGCCACGGGCCAGCATCGGCTTGAGGATGCTGGCGGCGTCGATGGCGCCCTCGGCGGCGCCCGCGCCGACCAGGGTGTGCAGCTCGTCGATGAACAGGATGATGTCGCCGCGGGTGCGGATCTCCTTGAGCACCTTCTTCAGGCGCTCCTCGAAGTCGCCGCGGTAGCGCGAGCCGGCCACCAGGGCGCCCAGGTCCAGCGTGTAGAGCTGCTTGTCCTTGAGCGTCTCCGGGACCTCGCCCTTGACGATCGCCTGGGCCAGGCCCTCGACCACGGCCGTCTTGCCGACGCCGGGCTCACCGATCAGCACGGGGTTGTTCTTGGTGCGGCGGGACAGCACCTGCATGACCCGCTCGATCTCCTTCTCGCGCCCGATCACCGGGTCGAGCTTGGCCTCGCGGGCGGCCTGGGTGAGGTTGCGGCCGAACTGGTCCAGGACCAGCGAGGTCGACGGGGTGCCCTCGGCGGGCCCGCCGGCCGTGGCCGACTCCTTGCCGCCACCGGTCTGGTAGCCGGAGAGCAGCTGGATGACCTGCTGGCGCACCCGGTTGAGGTCGGCGCCCAGCTTCACCAGGACCTGGGCGGCGACGCCCTCGCCCTCGCGGATCAGGCCGAGCAGGATGTGCTCGGTGCCGATGTAGTTGTGGCCGAGCTGCAGGGCCTCCCGGAGCGACAGCTCCAGGACCTTCTTCGCCCGGGGGGTGAAGGGAATGTGACCGGACGGGGCCTGCTGGCCCTGGCCGATGATCTCCTCGACCTGCTGGCGAACGGCCTCAAGAGAAATCCCGAGGCTCTCCAGGGCCTTAGCGGCGACACCCTCACCCTCGTGGATCAGACCCAGGAGGATGTGCTCGGTGCCGATGTAGTTGTGGTTGAGCATCCGGGCTTCTTCCTGAGCCAGGACGACAACCCGCCGCGCGCGGTCGGTGAACCTCTCGAACATCGTTTATCGCTCCTCAGAGCGGTCGGGCAGTTCGGGGTCGGTCCCCGCCCTGTCCTTCCGCATGCTAGTCCCGCTCAGCGGCGCGGCCCACGGATTCACTCCCCGGTACGGGAGCGACATGCTGCGCGACCAGCCGACACCAATCCCAACCTGATGCTGGGAGACGGTGTTCCCACAGGTGGGCCGGATGCACCAGATACCGCTACGCCATCGGCGAACAACGCCGGCTTCGGCGGATCCGGACGGCCCCGGGCCGGCCGCGCGTACTGCCCCGGCCGGGACCGGAGATCCCGACCACCTGCATTCATACCCGGTATCGGGGCGGTTCTCGCGCAGTTTCCGCGGTGGCGGTGTTCGCCTGGCGAGAAGTCGGCCGGCGTGACGGTGGTTCAGCGGCCGCCGTGGTCGCCGGTGCGTGGCCGGAGGTGGCCGGTACGCCGTCCCGGTGGTGCCGGCGTTACCGCTTCGCCCCTACAGCGTTGCACAGCCCGTGATTGTTCCGCCGCCCGAGTCCGACCCCCGGACCTGCCCGGACGTGCCCCGGGCCGACGGCCGGCCGTGCACCGCGGGGCGCGGAGGAGCCTCCTCCGCGCCCCGCGCGTGTGCCGGCCGGACCGGGGTCAGGACGCGTTGGCCTTGTCGTAGGCCTCGCGGACGGTGCTCGGCACCCGGCCGCGGTCGTTGACCTCCAGGCCCTGCTCCTTGGCCCACGCGCGGATCTTGGCGGTGTCCGGGGCGCTGCCGGACGGACGCGGGGCCGTGCCGCGGCCCGGGCGGCGGGCACCGGCGATCCGGCCGCTCTGCTTGCGGCCCTTCTCCACGTACGGCGCCAGCAGACCGCGCAGCTTGTCCGCATTGGCGCTCTTCAGGTCGATCTCGTAGGCAACGCCGTCGAGCGCGAACGTCACCGTCTCGTCCGCCGAACCGCCGTCGAGATCGTCTTCAAGAATGACCTGCACCCTCTGTGCCACGGGCTTCCCTTTCCGCTAAACGACCCATTGCCTAAGGAAAGGAAAGCGCCTTTCCGCGGAAAACACAAACCCCTGCCGCGGCCGGGAGCCGCTCACAGGTGCAGCAGCATGCGCGAGTTGCCCAGTGTGTTGGGCTTCACCCGCTCCAGGTCGAGGAACTCCGCGACGCCTTCATCGTACGAGCGGAGAAGTTCTTCATAGACGTCCGTAGCGATCGCCGCCGGGTCTGTCGTACCATCATCGGTTTCCTGGAGCTCGCCGATCTCGACGAAACCGTGTTTCGCGAAGAACGGGACCTCGAACGTCAAGCAGAAAATCCGACGGACGCCCAGCCAGCGCGCGGTCTGCAGCAGCTTCTCCAGCAGGAGGTGCCCGACGCCGTGCCCGCGGCAGGACGGGTCGACGGCGAGCGTACGAACCTCCGCGAGATCCTCCCACATGACGTGCAGCGCGCCGCAGGCCACGACCGTCCCGTCGTCGTCCCGTTCGGCGACCCAGAACTCCTGGACGGATTCGAACAGTGTGACAGTGGGCTTGTCGAGCAGAATGCCGTCGCGCGAGTAGGTGTCGATGAGCCTGCGCACTGCCCGCACGTCCGTGGTCCGCGCCCGGCGGATGGTGACCTCCATGGCGGGACGTTATCGTGCCGGCCCGGCCGCGGTCTCCCCGGTATCGGGCCCGGAATCCGGCGGGGGCGGATCGGTCGGGAACAGAGCGGCGACCCGCAACGCGTCCCGCAGCGCCTCGCGTTGCTCGGGCGACATCAGGCCGAAGAAGTGCACCAGGGCCGCCGCCGGATTGTCACTGGTGGCCCAGGCGTCGTTCATCAGGGCCGCCGTGTAGGCCTCGCGGGACGAGACCGGCTCATATCGATAGGCCCGTCCGGCGCGCTCCCGGCGCAGCCAGCCCTTTCTGTGCAGCTTGTCCAGGACGGTCATCACCGTGGTGTACGCGATTTCGCGTTCCGACCGCAGATCCAGGAGAACCTCGCGAACCGTGACCGGTCGGTTCCACTGCCACACCCGGGTCATGATGGCGTTCTCAAGTTCGCCGAGTTGCCGGACCATAGTGCGGCCAGGATAGGGAGTGAATGGGGCAAATCTCGTGAAGTGCCGCCAAACCGGCGCGCCGCCACCCCCGGGAATCGGGAATGGCGGCGCGCCGGTGCCTGCGGGCGGCTGACGGGGTCAGTCGACCAGGTCCTCCTTGGCCTTCTGGGCCCCGCCCTGGCTGCGGATGATGGCCCGCACCAGGAAGCCGAAGCCGATCGCCATGACCAGCGGCGGGACGATCGCGCTGACGTAGTCCATCAGGTCACTCCTCCTCGGTCTTCTCCGCCGCGGCGGCGGACGCCTTGGGCTCCGGCTTGACCAGCGGGAAGAGCACGGTCTCCCGGATGTTCTTGCCGGTGAGCAGCATGATCAGGCGGTCCACCCCGAGGCCGAGGCCGCCGGTGGGCGGCATCGCGTACTCCAGGGCCCGCAGGAAGTCCTCGTCGAGCTGCATCGCCTCGACGTCGCCGCCGGCCGCCAGCAGGGACTGGGCGGTGAGGCGGGCGCGCTGCTCGACCGGGTCGACCAGCTCGGAGTAGGCGGTGCCGATCTCGGTGCCGAAGATCACCAGGTCCCACTTCTCGGCCACGCCCGCGATCGAGCGGTGCTGGCGGGTCAGCGGGGAGACGTCGGTCGGGTAGTCCTTGATGAAGGTCGGCCGGACGGCGTTCTCCTCCAGCAGGCGCTCGACCATCTCCAGCACGATCTGGCCGTGGCCCCACTCCTTCTCGAAGGGGATGCCGTGCTCGGTGGCCAGCCTGCGCAGCTCCTCGACGCCGGTCTCCGGGGTGACCTCGGTGCCCAGGCGGGCGGAGATGCCCGGGTAGACGGAGACCTCCTCCCACGGCTCGGCCAGGTCGATCTCGTGCTCGACGCCGTGCGGGTCGAGGCCCTTGATCACCGTGGTGCCCAGCGCGTCCCGGGCGGCGTTGATGATGGTGGCCCGGATCAGCTCGGCCTGGGTGTCGTAGTCGCCGTAGGCCTCGTACGACTCCAGCGAGGTGAACTCGGGGTTGTGGGTCGAGTCCGCGCCCTCGTTGCGGAAGTTGCGGTTGATCTCGAAGACCTTCTCCGCGCCGCCGACCACCAGCCGCTTGAGGTACAGCTCGGGGGCGATCCGCATGTAGAGGTCGATGTCGTACGCGTTGATGTGCGTCTTGAACGGGCGGGCGTTGGCGCCGCCGTGCACCGGCTGCAGCATCGGGGTCTCGACCTCGATGTAGCCGCGCTCCTCGTAGGTGCGGCGGATCGAGCGGACCACCTTGGACCGCAGGTGCAGGATCTCGCGGGCCTCGGGGTTGACGATCAGGTCGACGTACCGCTGGCGGACCCGGGCCTCCGGGTCGGTCAGGCCCTTGTGCTTGTCCGGCAGCGGGCGCAGGCACTTGGCGGTGAGGGCCCAGGCGTCCACCATCACCGACAGCTCGCCGCGGCGGGAGGTGATCACCTCGCCCTCGACGCCGACCTGGTCGCCGAGGTCGATGTCGGACTTCCAGGCCGCCAGCCGCTCCTCGCCCAGCTTGTCCAGGGAGAGCATCACCTGGAGGTCGCCGCTGCCGTCGCGCAGGGTGGCGAAGCAGAGCTTGCCGCCGGTGCGGGAGAGGATCACCCGGCCGGTGATGCCGACCCGCTCACCGGTCGCGGTGTCCGGCGCCAGGTCCGGGTGCTTGGCGCGGAGGTCCGCGATGGTGCTGGTGCGGGGGAAGCCGACCGGGTACGGGTCGACGCCGGCCGCCCGGAGCCGGTCCAGCTTCTCGCGCCGGACGCGCATCTGCTCGGGGAGGTCGTCGGTCGCGGGGGCGGGGAAGAGGCTCTGATCGCTCACCCCACCAGGGTAGCCAGGCCTACGGGGTGCTCAGCGACGGGATGTCCCCGCCGCACGCGAAAGGGGGAGACCGCCGGTGCGGTCTCCCCCTCCACGGGCGGGGTGCGGTCAGCCGGTCCCGGTGGCCAGCTCCAGGTCCTCCGGGGCGGCGGGGGCGGCCGGGCGGGCCGGCGGCTTGGGACGGCGGCCGAACAGCTCGGCCGGGGTGGGCATCCGGTGCGGGTGCGGCGGGTTCTGGGGAGCGGCGGGCTTCTCGGTGCCGGCGTCGGTGCTGCTCATCGGGATCCGTCCTCCAACAGGGGTGGGGAGACTGCTCGGGGGTGCGGCGGGGCTCGGTACGGCGACGAGGTGGCGCTGCCCGGTGGTGAGCGCGAGCCGTTCCCGGACGGCCGCCTCGGCCAGGGCGTGGCAGCGGCCGGCCAGCCGCGAACGGCGGGACCGCTCGTGCTGGCCGCACGGCTGGCGGGTCAGCCCGCGCAGCGCGGTGAGGTCCTCGGGCCCGGGGAGGTAGCCGTCGGTGACCGCCTCCTCCAGGCGTTCCAGGTAGCCGCTGGCGCTGCCGGGCAGTGCCGCCCGGTAGCGGCCGAGGTCGGCGAGCAGGAAGGCGCGCAGCCGGCCGCCCTCCCGTACGGCCTCGTCGATCGCCTCGGTCAGGCGCAGGGCGTCCTGGACGTCCTCGGCCCACAGGTCGGCGCCCGCGCCGGTGAACGGCGGCCGGTCGGCGGTCTGGAGGTGGACGGGGACGGCGGGGTGCAGGGCTTGGGCGAGGGCGCGGCGCAGCACGCGGACTTCGTCGGCGCTGAAGGCCATGCCGCCGCGCGATCCGTGTGGCGTAGGCATGGGTTGACACTACGTGAGGAATATCCGATTTGTCGGTAACGTCGCGCCGATGCCCCACGTTCGGCCGGTGGGTGCGCCGCCGGACGTCCCGTGGACGAAGGGCCCGCCGGGGGCCGGGGCCCGCGGCGCTCCGGCGTGCGCGGTGTCTCAGCGGCGCAGGGCCTCGGCCGGCTGGATCCGGGCCGCGCGCCACGCGGGGTAGACGCCGGCCAGCAGGCCGGTGGCCAGGCCGACGACCGGGGCGGCGGCCACCGTCGCCGGGTCGACGACCGGGGTCCAGCCCCGGGCCAGGGCCACCCCGAGCACGGTGAGCACCCCCAGCGAGGTGCCGACCAGGCCGCCGACCAGCCCGAGCGAGGCCGACTCGGAGAGGAACTGGCCGGTGACGTGCCGCCCCCTGGCGCCCAGCGCCCGGCGCAGGCCGATCTCGCCGGTCCGCTCCAGGACGGCCACCAGGGTGGTGTTGGCGATCCCGACCGCGCCGATCACCAGGCAGATCCCGGCGAGCAGCAGGAAGAGCCGGTCGAGGTCGGTGGTGACGTCGGAGCGCAGGGTGCGCGGGTCGGGGGGCGGCACCGGTTTGAAGAACTCGGGGCGGGCCGGGTCCAGGGCGAGCGCGGCCTCGTCGGCGATCTGCCGGGCGGCGCCGATCCTGGTCGAGATGATCATCTTCGCCCGGTCCTGCACCGGCGGGCCCCAGAGCCGCTCGGCGGCCCCGCGCGGCACGGTGACGGAGAGCAGCAGGTCGGCCTTGCGCCGGACGTCGCCGACGATCCCGATCACGGTGAAGGGCTTGCCGTCCAGGAAGACCGCGGGCTGGGTGTCCAGCGTGGTGATCCCCAGCCGGGCGGCCACGGCGGCGCCGATCACGGCGACCTGCCGGCCGCCGCTGTCGTGCCAGGAGTCGAAGGTGCGGCCCTGCACCAGCCGCGGCTCGGCGGCGGCGAGGACGCCGGCCGAGGCGGCGACCACCGCCACCTGGTCGCCGCCGGACGGGCGGCCGACCGGTGCGGCCCGGACGGTGCCGGTGGCCTGGCGCACCGGCCAGTAGACGCCGGCCGCCTCGACCCCGTTCAGCCGCTGGATCCGGGCGTCCGCGTCGGCGGAGAAGGAGAGCCCGGTCAGTTCCGGGCGCGGGCCGCCGGTGTCCTCGACGCTCACCTCGGTCGCGGACAGCACGCTGAACCGGGAGTCGATCTGGGAGGAGGCGGTGGAGGTCAGCCCGAGGACGGCCACGAAGGCGCCGACCCCGAGGACGGTGCCGAGACCGGTCAGCGCCGAGCGGGCGGGCCGCTGGAGCACCCCGGCCAGGGCCTCGGCGAACAGGTCGCGCAGCGCCAGCCGGGACGGCTCGACCACGCGGGTGCGGCGGCGCGGCCGGATGCCGCGGTGCGGCCTCATGCCGCGGCCACCTCCCGGAGCACGCCGTCGCGGATCGCCACCGTCCGCCGGCCGCGGGCGGCCACCTGGGGGTCGTGGGTGATCAGCAGGACGGTCAGGCCCTCCGCGTGCAGGTCGTCCAGCAGGGCGAGGACGGACTCCGCGGTGGTGCTGTCCAGGTTGCCGGTCGGCTCGTCGCAGAGCAGCAGCGAGGGCCGCCCGACCAGGGCCCGGGCGATCGCGACCCGCTGCCGCTCGCCGCCGGAGAGCCGGGTCGGCAGGGCGTCCAGCCGGTGGCCGAGGCCCACCTGGACGAGCGCCGCCCGGGCCCGCTCCCGGCGCTCGGCCGCGCCGCGGCGGCCCCGGGACGCCGTGTACAGCAGGGCGAGGGCGACGTTCTCGGCCGCCGAGCGGTGCGGCAGCAGGTGGAAGGACTGGAAGACGAAGCCGATCCGGCGCCCGCGCAGCGCGGTGCGGTCGCCGTCCGGGAGCGCGCTCGTGTCGATGCCGTCCAGCAGGTACCGGCCGGTGGTCGGGGTGTCCAGCAGGCCGACGAGGTTGAGGAAGGTGGACTTCCCGGAGCCGGACGGCCCGGTGACCGTGAGGTAGTCGCCCGGGGCGACGGACAGGTCGCAGGGTTGGAGCGCGGTGACCGGGGGCGGCCCCGGGTACGTCAGGCCGACCCGGCGGAACTCGATGACGGGCGTGCTCACCGGCCACCCACCCGGGCGGAGGCGTCCTTCACGCCGACGATCACCTGGTCGCCGGGCCCGAGCGAGCCCTCCGCCAGCGGCCGGACCTCCGTGCTGCCGCCGCCGACCGTGCCCGGGATGACCTCGACCCGGCGGCGCCGCCCGTTCTCGTAGACCGTCACCACGGTCCTGCCGTCGGCCGTCGCGGAGACCGCCGACAGCGGGACGACCAGCACCGGGCCGGCCGAGGAGGCGGCCTGGACGGTGAGCCGGACGTCCTGGCCGGCCAGCCGGGGGTCGAGCGGGGCGTCCGGCTGGACCACCAGCTGGTAGCCGGTCGGGTTGCCCTGGCCGACGCCCGGCTGGCCGACGCCGCCCGCCTGACCGGTGCCGCCGGTGGCCGCCTGCTGGCCGTCGCCGGGGGTGTCCGCCACCGCGGCGACCTTGGCGGCGGCCTTGGTCCCGGTCAGCTCGGAGAGGATCTCCACCTGCTGGCCCGGGTGGACCAGGCCCTTGTCGGAGGCGGCCAGGGTGCCCTTGACCACCAGCGCCCCGGCCGAGACCGTCAGCACCCTGCCGCTGACCTCGCCGCCGATCCGGCCGGTCACGGAGTCCACCCGGGCGGGGAAGCCGGAGAGGACGAGGAGTTCACCGGCCGGGACCATCGGGCCGACGGCGGCGCTGACGTCGGTGGCCTTCTTCCTCAGCTTGGCCAGGTCCTCGCCGGCCCGGGTGACCTGCTTCCGGGCGGTGTCGACGGCGGCGCGGGCGGCGTCCACCGGGCTCTCGCCGGCGCCCGCGCCCGTGCCGCCCGTGCCGCCCGTGCCGCCCGCAGCGCCCGTGCCCGTGTCGCCCGCGCCCGTGCCGCCGGTGCCCGCGGAGCCGGCCGGCGGGGTGGCCGGGGCGGCGGCCTGGGCGCTCTGCTGGGCCTGCCGGGCCTGCTGGGCGGCCACCGCGTCGTCGTACCGCTTCCGGGCGGCCCTCAGGCCGTCCTCGGCGTCCGAGAGCGCCCGCTCGCCGCCGGTCACCGCGTCCTGCGCGGCGCTCACCTGGGCGTCCCCGTCCGGGGAGGCGGGCAGCGGGTCGTAGCCGCGCGCCGCGTAGAAGGCCCGCACCGCCGCCTTGGTGGCCGTCCCGTAACTGCCCTCGGCGTCGCCGTCCGAGCCGAACCCGAGCTCCTTCAGGGCCTGTTGGAGCTGTTTGACGTCCTGGCCGGTGGCCCCCGGCCTGAGGTCCCGGTAGACCGGGAGGTCGCCCCTGAGCGCGAACACCGGCCGCCCGGCCACCTCCAGGACCGACTGTCCGGGCCGGACCTGGTCGCCGGCCCCCACCGGCAGCTTGGTCACCACCGGTTTGGCCCCGCCCGTCCCGCCGCCGGCCGGTGCCACGTCCACCGACTGGCCGGCGCTGACCTGTCCGCGGACCACCACCGAGTCGGTCAGCACCCGCTTCTCGACCGGGGCGGTCAGCACGTCGGCCGGCGGGGGCTCGCTATCGGCCGCCGCCTGCGCGGGTGACTTGATCACCAGCGAGGCGGCCAGCCCGCCGCCGGAGAGGACCACCGCGGCCGCGACCACGACCAGCAGCAGCCGCCCGCGGCGTTGCGGGCCGCGCCGCCCGGAGCCGTCGTCCGGGGCCTCGTCCGGCCCGTCGAAGTCCGCCACGCCCCCACCCTCGATCCGCGGCCGGGCGGCCCGATCCCCTTGCCCCGCACCGTGGTTGACGGCGGGAAAGGTGATCGGCGAACCCGGCCCCCCGGCCCTTGGGCGTGAAACTAGCACGGCCGGAAGCCGCGTTGGTCCGCACCGGGAGAATCGGCCGGACGCCCTCCACGGCGCGTCCTGCGGTCCGTGGACCGCCGGCGGCGGGGGTTCAGCTCGGGCGGTTGCGCTCGAACACCAGGCGCAGGCCGATCAGGGTCAGCCAGGGCTCGTGCACGTCGATGGTGCCGGCCTCGCCCAGGACCAGCGGGGCCAGCCCGCCGGTGGCGATGACCTGGACGTCGTCCGGGTCCTTGGCGAGCTCGCGGGCCATCCGGTCGACCAGGCCGTCGACCTGGCCGGCGAACCCGTAGAGGATGCCGGACTGCATGCCCTCCACGGTGTTCTTGCCGATCACGTTGCGCGGCCGGGCCAGCTCGATCTTGCGCAGCTGGGCGCCGCGCGCGCCGAGCGCCTCCACCGAGATCTCGATCCCGGGGGCGATCGCCCCGCCGACGTAGTCGCCGCGGGCGTTGATCGCGTCGAAGGTGGTGGCGGTGCCGAAGTCGACCACGATGCACGGCCCGCCGTACAGGTGATTGGCGGCGAGCGCGTTGACGATGCGGTCGGCGCCGACCTCCTTGGGGTGGTCCATCAGCACGTGCACGCCCGTCTTCACCCCGGGCTCCACGATGACCGCGGGCACGTCGCCGTAGTAACGGCGCGTCACTTCGCGGAACTCGTGGAGCACCGAGGGGACGGACGAGCAGATCGCCAGGCCCTCCACCGCGGCCTCGTTGACCGCGGTGTGCGAGCCCATCAGCCCCTGCAGGAGCACCGCCAGCTCGTCGGCCGTGCGGCGCGGATCGGTGGAGATCCGCCAGTGCTCGACCACGTCCTCGCCGTCGAACAGGCCGAGTGTGGTCTGGGTGTTGCCGACGTCGATGGTGAGCAGCATGGGTGCCTTCTGCGTGAGGGTCGATCAGGTGATCAGGCGCGCAGGTCCAGGCCGATGTCCAGGATCGGCGAGGAGTGGGTGAGCGCGCCCACGGCCAGGTAGTCGACACCAGTCTGGGCGACCTCGCGCGCGCTGGCCAGGGTCAGGCCGCCGGAAGCCTCCAGCTTCGCCCGGCCGGCCACCAGGTCGACGGCCTCCTTGAGCTGCGCGACGGTGAAGTTGTCCAGCAGGATCAGGTCGGCCCCGGCCTCCAGCACCGGCGGGATCTGCTCCAGGGTGTCGACCTCGACCTCGACCGGCAGGTCGGGGTACGCGGCCCGGACGGCCCGGAAGGCCTCGGCGACGCCGCCGGCCGCGATCACGTGGTTGTCCTTGACCAGGGCCGCGTCGGAGAGCGCCATCCGGTGGTTGGCGCCGCCGCCGCAGCGGACCGCGTACTTCTGCAGCGCGCGCAGGCCCGGGGTGGTCTTGCGGGTGTCGCGGACCACCGCGCCGGTGCCGTCCAGGGCGTCCGCCCAGGCGCGGGTGGCGGTGGCGATGCCGGACAGGTGGCAGAGCAGGTTGAGCGCGCTGCGCTCGGCGGTGAGCAGGTCGCGGGTGCGGCCGCGGACCGAGAGCAGCACCTGGCCGGCCTCGACCCGGTCGCCGTCCTGGACGTGCCGCTCGACCTCGAACTCCTCCTCGCAGACCAGCGAGACGACGGCCTCGGCGATCCGCAGGCCGGCCACCACGCCCGCCTCGCGGGCGGTGAAGTCGGCGGTGGCGACGGCGTCGGCCGGCACGGTGGCGACCGAGGTGACGTCCTCGCCGCCGGCCAGGTCCTCGGCCAGCGCCAGGGTGGCGATGTCCTCGACCTCGACCGGGTCCAGCCCGGCCTCCTCCAGCAGCTCGGCGAGCTGCGGGTCCAGGCCGGTCTCGTAGCCCTCGCCGTCCCCGCAGGCACAGCCGTCGCCGCAGCCGCCGGCCATCGGGAGTTCCTCGTGGGCCTCGTGGGAGTGGGTCATGGTTCTACTGCTCCTCAGGGGTGCTGACAAGGTCGCCGGAGGCGGTGAGGGTGGTGATCAGGTGGCGCCGCCAGGAGACGTCGTCCCGCTCGGGGAAGTCCTCGCGCCAGTGGCAGCCGCGGGTCTCGGCGCGCTGCGCGGCGGCCGCGACCAGCGCGGTGGCGACCAGCAGCAGGTTGGCGGCCTCCCAGGTCTCCACCCGGGGGTCGGCCGGCTTCTCCTCGCTGACGTGCGCGTACGCCTGCTCGGCGAGCAGGGTGAGCCCGGCGGCGGTGTCGGCCATCGACGCGGCCGAGCGCAGCACGCCCGCGCCGCGCGACATCAGCCGCTGGATCTCGGCGCGCGCCTCGGGCGCGGGCAGCGGCACCGGGTGCGCGGCCCGGGCGGCCGCGACGTCCACCGCCCGCTCGGGCAGCTCGCCGGCGCGGTGCCGGCCGACCAGGTCGGCGGCGATCCGCTCGGCGAAGACCAGGCCCTCCAGCAGCGAGTTGGACGCCAGCCGGTTGGCGCCGTGCACCCCGGTGCAGGCGACCTCGCCGCAGGCGTACAGGCCCGGGACGGTGGTGCGGCCGTGCAGGTCGGTGCGGATGCCGCCGGAGGCGTAGTGCGCGGCCGGGGCGACCGGGATCGGCTCGGTGACCGGGTCGATGCCGTGCGCGCGGCAGGAGGCGAGGATGGTCGGGAACCGCTGCTCCCACATCTCGGCGCCGAAGTGCCGCCCGTCCAGGTACACGTGCTCGGCGCCCTGGAGCTGCATCTGCCGGGTGATCGCCTTGGCGACGATGTCGCGCGGGGCCAGCTCGGCCAGCTCGTGCTGTCCGACCATGAACCGGGTGCCGGCCGCGTCGACCAGGTGGGCGCCCTCGCCGCGGACCGCCTCGGAGACCAGCGGCTGCTGGCCCTGGGCCTCCGGGCCGAGCCAGAGCACGGTCGGGTGGAACTGCACGAACTCCAGGTCGGTGACCTCGGCGCCGGCCCGCAGCGCGAGCGCCACGCCGTCGCCGGTGGAGACCGCCGGGTTGGTGGTGGCCGAGAAGACCTGGCCCATGCCGCCGGTGGCGAGCACCACCGCCCGGGCCCGGATGGCGCCGACGCCGTCGCGCTGGCCCTCGCCCATCACGTGCAGGGTGAGGCCGGCGGCGTGCCCGTCGGCGTCGGTGAGCAGGTCGAGGACGAGGGCGTGCTCGATCAGCTCCAGGCCGGGGTCGCTGCGGACGGCGGCGACCAGCGCGCGCGATATCTCGGCACCGGTGGCGTCCCCGCCCGCGTGCGCGATCCGGCGCCGGTGGTGGCCGCCCTCGCGGGTGAGCAGGATCTCGCCGTCCTCGCCGCGGTCGAAGGCGGCGCCGGTGGCGATCAGCCGGTGGACGGAGTCCGGGCCCTCGGTGACGAGGGTGCGCACGGCGTCCTCGTCGCAGAGCCCGGCGCCGGCCACCAGGGTGTCGTCCAGGTGCTGCTCGGGGGTGTCGCCCTCGCCCAGGGCGGCGGCGATGCCGCCCTGGGCCCAGCGGGTGGAGCCGTCGTCGAGCATCGCCTTGGTGACCACCACGGCCCGCAGGCCGGCCTTGCGGACGTTGAGGGCGACGGTGAGACCGGCCACGCCGGAACCGACCACGACGACGTCGGTGGTGGTCGTCCAGCCGGGGGCGGGGGCGGTGAGGCGATGGTTGACGGGCATGACTTCAGTGGCTCCTTCAGCGCACGACGGCGTTGGCCGCGCCGTTGCCGTCACCGTACGCCCTGTCGCCGCGGAGCAGTCCGGTGCCCTCCCCGGCCTCGGCGGGGTCGCCGCCGGTGCCGGTGATCCGGTTGTCGGCGTCCACGAAGACCACCTTCGGCCGGTAGCCCTTGGCCTCGGCGGTTTCCATCTGCCCGTAGGCGATGAGTATGACGAGGTCGCCGGGGTGGACCAGGCGGGCCGCGGCGCCGTTGATGCCGATCACGCCCGAGCCGCGCGGGCCGGCGATGGTGTAGGTCTCCAGCCGGGCGCCGTTGTTGATGTCGACGATGTGGACCAGCTCGCCGGGGAGCAGGTCGGCGGCGTCGAGCAGGTCCTCGTCCACCGTGACGGAGCCGACGTAGTGCAGGTCGGCCTGGGTCACGGTGGCCCGGTGGATCTTGGACTTGAGCATGGTGCGGAGCATTGCGGGTCACGCCTCCTGTGAGTGCATGCCTGAAGGGGACTGCCACCGGCGCGTCCGGCGGACGACTCCGTGCCGGTGAGCAGCTGTCTAGCGGACGATGATGCGGACGTTGTCGATCAGGCGGGTCGTCCCCACCTTCGCGGCCACGGCCAGCACCGCCTCGCCCTGGAAGTCGTCCGCGGCTTCGGTGAAGTCGTGCGGGTCGATCAGGGCGAGGTAGTCAAGGGTGACACCCTCGGCGCCGTCGAGGGAGGCCGCGGCGGCCTCGCGCACGGCCTTCGGGCCCTGCGCGGCCACGTCGCGGCCGGCGAACAGCGCCCGGGAGAGGGCGAGCGCGTGCTCGCGGTCCTCCGCCGAGAGGTAGCGGTTGCGGGAGGAGAGCGCCAGGCCGTCCTCCTCGCGGACGGTCGGCACGCCGACGATCTCGACGTCGAAGTCCAGGTCGGCCACCATCCGCTGGACGATGGCCAGCTGCTGGGCGTCCTTCTCGCCGAAGAAGGCGAAGTCCGGGTCGGTGATGTGCAGCAGCTTGGCGACCACGGTCAGCACCCCGTCGAAGTGGCCGGGCCGGGTGGCGCCCTCGTAGCGCTCGCCCATCGGGCCGGCCGACAGGCGGACCTGGGGCTCGCCGTTCGGGTAGACCTCCTCGGCCGACGGCGCGAAGACGACGTCGGCGCCGTTCTCCTCGGCGAGCCGCACGTCGGCGTCGAGGGTGCGCGGGTAGCGCTCCAGGTCCTCGCCGGCCCCGAACTGCAGCGGGTTGACGAAGACGGTGACGGCGACCCGGCCCTCCCGGCCGACCTGCTTGCGGGCGGCGCGGATCAGCGCGGCGTGGCCCTCGTGCAGCGCGCCCATGGTCATCACGACCGCGTTGTCGACCGGCTGCTCGTCCGGCCAGAAGGCCGCCTCGAAGTCGCCGACGGTGTGCGTCACGACGGCCCGGTGGACCTTGGGTGCGCGCTGGGCCTTGCCCGGCTGCTTGCCGCGTGCCATTACTTCTCCTCGTTCAGTACGTCCAGCAGCGCCGCCGCCGACGCTTCGTCGATCGTCCCCTGCGCGAGCGCCCGCTGGGCGGTGGCCCTGGCCATCGCCCGGTAGGCGGCCGGGATGTCCGGGGACACCGTACTGAGCTGCGCCAGGTGGCGCCGCACGGTGCCGGCGTCGCCCCGGGCGACCGGGCCGGTGAGGGCCGCGTCGCCGGAGCGCAGGCTGTTGTCCAGGGCGGCGCCGAGCAGCGGGCCGAGCAGCCGGCCGGGCTCGGCGACCCCGGCGGTGCGCAGCAGCTCCATCGCCTGCGCGACCAGGGTGACCAGGTGGTTGGCGCCGTGCGCGAGGGCCGTGTGGTAGAGCGGGCGGACGTCCTCCGGCACCCACTCGGGCTCGCCGCCCATCTCCACCACCAGGGCCTCGGCGACCGGGCGCAGCTCCTCGGGCGCGGTCACCCCGAACGGGCAGCCGGCCAACCGGGCCAGGTCGACCGAGGTGCCGGTGAAGGTCATCGCGGGGTGCAGTGCCAGCGGCAGCGCCCCGGCCCGGGTGGCGGGCTCCAGGACGGCGACGCCGTGCGCGCCCGAGGTGTGCACGACCAGCTGGCCGGGGCGGACGGCGCCGGTCGCGGCGAGGCCGGCCACCAGGTCGGCCAGCGCGTCGTCGGGGACGGTGAGCAGCACCAGGTCGGCGGCGGCGAGCACCTGCGGCGGGGTGACGATCCGCACGCCCGGCAGCAGCGATTCGGCGCGGCGGCGGGAGGCGGCGGAGACCCCGGAGGCGGCGACCACCCGGTGCCCGGCGAGCTGCAGGGCGGCGCCGAGCGCGGGACCGACCCGGCCGGTGCCGACCACGCCGACGGCGAGCCGGGCCGGGCGGTTGCCGGGATCCGTCGGGTCGCCGAAACCGTCGGCGAGCGGGGCGAAGTCGTCGAAGTCGGCGCTGTCGGACGTATCCACGGCTCGGCCTGGTCCTCACTCTCCGTTCCGGTCCGCTTCGGGTACCGGACGCACCGGCCCATTCTACGGGCGACGGACGGTCAGTCCGTGGCCCCGGCCCGGATCAGCCCGGCCTCGTACGCCAGGACGACGGCCTGCACCCGGTCGCGCAGGCCGAGCTTGGCCAGGATCCGGCCGACGTGGGTCTTCACGGTGGCCTCGGACAGCACCAGCCGGGTGGCGATCTCGCCGTTCGACAGGCCCTGGGCGACCAGCAGGAACACCTCGCGCTCGCGCTCGGTGAGCGGGGCGAGGGTGTCCGGGCCGGGCGCGGTGGCCGGGGTGGGCAGCACCTCGGCGAAGCGGTCGATCATGCGGCGGGTGGTGGTCGGGGCGACCACCGCGTCGCCGCCGTGCACCGCCCGGATCGCGGCCACCAGCTCGGTCGGCGGCACGTCCTTGAGCAGGAACCCGCTGGCGCCGGCCTTGAGCGCGGCGAAGGCGTACTCGTCCAGGTCGAAGGTGGTGAGGATGAGCACGTGCGGGGCGTCCGGCAGCGGGCTGCCGTCCGGGGCGAGGCAGATCTGCCGGGTGGCCTGCACGCCGTCCAGCCGCGGCATCCGGACGTCCATCAGGATCACGTCCACCGGCGTGTGCTTCAGCTTCTCCAGGGCCTGCGCGCCGTCGCCGGCCTCGGCGGCGATCTCGATGTCGCCCTGCGACTGCAGGATCATCCGGAAGCCGGTGCGCAGCAGCTCCTGGTCGTCGACGAGCATCACGCGGATGGTCAAGGTGGCTCCTGGGGTTCTCGTGGGCGGCGACGCGGTGGGCGGGGTCAGTGGGCTGCCTTGAGCGGCAGGACGGCGCGGATCCGGAAGCCGCCGCCGGGGCGCGGCCCGACGTCGAGGCTGCCGCTGACCATGCCGACCCGCTCGCGCATGCCGATCAGGCCGTGGCCCTGGCCGTCGGCGCCGCCGCCGGTCAGCTGTTCGTCGGTGGAGCCGCGGCCGTCGTCCTCGATCAGGACGGCCAGTTCGCGCTCGCCGAAGTCGACCGCGACCCGGGCGTGCACGTCGGGGCCGCCGTGCTTGCGGACGTTGGTCAGCGCCTCCTGCACGATCCGGTAGACGGTCAGCTCGACGCCGCGCGGCAGCTCGCGCGGGTGGCCCGAGGTGGCGAAGTCCACCTGGAGGCCGGCCGTGCGGACCTGGTCCAGCAGCTCGGGCAGCTCCTCGACGCCCGGCTGCGGCACGTACTCCTCGGCGGTGTCGGAGGTGCGCAGCACGCCCAGCAGGCGGCGCATCTCGACCAGCGCCTGGCGGCCGGTGGAGGCGATCGTGCCGAGCGCCTCCTTGGCCTGCTGCGGCGAGTTGTCCAGCACGTACGCGGCGCCGTCGGCCTGGACGATCATGACCGAGACGTTGTGCGCGACCACGTCGTGCAGCTCGCGGGCGATCCGGGCGCGCTCCGCGGCGACCGCCACCTTGGCCTGGGCGTCCCGTTCGCGTTCCAGCCGGGCGGCCCGGTCCTCCAGCTCGACCAGGTAGGCGCGGCGCACCCGGGTGAGCCGGCCCCATGCCCAGCAGAGGATGAACGGGGTGCTCATCAGCGTCATGATGAGCAGGGTCTCGCCGATGCTGTAGGGGTGCTGGGTGACGGAATCGGTGTCCGGGTCGTAGTTGGTCTTGACCGGCTTCAGCTGCCAGAAGACCAGCGGCCCGGCGGCCAGGCCGGCCGCGAGGGCCAGCCGGGAGATCCAGGCGGATCCGAAGGCCGCGCCGGTGTACGCGAAGACCAGGTAGGCGATGCTGGAGGCGGCCGGATCGACGTCCAGCGCGACCTGGGCGAGTCCGATCGCGGCGGCGGCGGCCACCGTGACGTCGGGCCGGCGGCGGCGGAAGACCATCAGCAGCGGCAGGACGATCGCGACGGCGAGCTGGACGTCCGCCCGCCACCCCACCGGGCCGGCGTCGCTGGGCAGCACCCCGAGGAAGAGCACCAGCACCGCCCAGGCGGAGTCGACCACCATGGGGTGACGGCGGAGCCAGGCGTTGAGTCGATGCACGTCTAAAGCGTAGGCAGTCGCGCGGCGTGTCCAGGTCCGCCGGGAGGGCGATCCGTCCTACTCCCTAGGTCGGAGAAGCCCCGGCTCCGGTTGGGAGGGTGCCCCCGGACCCCGGTAGCGTCCGCTGGCATGACCTGGATGCGCTGGCGGCCCGCCATGGAACGGGCCCTGTACGACCCGGACGGCGGCTTCTACCGCAGGCCCGAGGGCCCGGCCGGGCACTTCCGCACCTCCGTGCACGCCTCCCCGCTGTTCGCCCGTGCGGTGGCCCGCCTGCTGCTGGAGGTTGACGCGGCCCTCGGCCGGCCGGAGGAGCTGGCCCTCGTGGACGTCGGGGCCGGCCGCGGCGAGCTGCTGGCCGGCGTGCTGGCCGCGCTGCCGGACGCGGTGCGCGACCGGCTGCGGCCGTACGGGGTGGAGATCGCCGACCGGCCCGCCGGGCTGCCGTCCGCGGTCCTGTGGACGGACGAGGTGCCGCGCGGCGTCACCGGGCTGCTGTTCGCCAACGAGTGGCTGGACAACGTGCCGCTGGACGTCGGCGAGGTGGACCGGGACGGGGTGCTGCGCTACGTCGAGGTGGACACCGCGACCGGGGCCGAGCGCCCGGGCGGGCCGGTGGACGCGGCGGACGCCGCCTGGGCCGCGCGCTGGTGGCCGGCCGCCCGGCCGGGGGACTTCGTGGAGTTCGGCGGGCCCCGGGACGCGGCCTGGGCGCACGCCGTCGCCGGGCTGGAGCGCGGCCTCGCCGTGGCCGTCGACTACGGGCACACCGCCGGGCGCCGCCCGCCGCTGACCACCCTGACCGGATTCCGGGCCGGCCGCGAGGTGCCGCCGGTGCCGGACGGCTCCTGCGACGTCACCGCGCACGTGGCCCTGGACGCGGTGGCCGTGCCCGGTGTCCACAGCCTGTGGACGACCCAGCGCGAGGCGCTGCGGGCGCTCGGCGTGAGCGGCGCCCGCCCGGCGCTGGCGCTGGCCTCCACCGACCCGGTGGCCTACCTGAAGGCGCTCGGCGGGGCCGGGGAGGCCGCCGAGCTGACCGATCCGGCAGGTCTGGGCGCCTTCGGCTGGCTCGCGCAGGCCGTCCGCATGCCGGTACCGGGGAACCTGGAGGCCCTGCCGGGATGGCAGACTCTGGGGTCATGAGGGAGACCACGGTCGGCATCGGGGCGGGAGCCGAGAACTTCACGGGCGGGGCGGGCACCACCGACATGGTGCTCAACATCGGCCCGCAGCACCCCGCGACCCACGGCGTGCTGCGCCTGAAGCTGGTGCTGGACGGCGAGCGGATCGTGACCGCCGAGCCGGTGATCGGCTACATGCACCGGGGCGCGGAGAAGCTCTTCGAGGCCCGGGACTACCGGCAGATCATCATGCTGGCCAACCGGCACGACTGGCTCTCCGCCTTCGCCAACGAGCTGGGCGTGGTGCTGGGCGTCGAGCGGATGCTCGGCATGGAGGTGCCCGAGCGCGCGGTCTGGATCCGCACCCTGCTGGCCGAGCTGAACCGGGTGCTCAACCACCTGATGTTCCTCGGCTCCTACCCGCTGGAGCTGGGCGGGATCACCCCGATCTTCCACGCCTTCTCCGGCCGCGAGGACCTCCAGCACGTGCTGGAGGAGGCCTCCGGCGGCCGGATGCACTACATGTTCAACCGGGTCGGCGGCCTCAAGGAGGACCTGCCGGCCGGCTGGCTCGGCCGGGTCCGCGCGGCGGTCGGCGTCGTCCGCTCCCAGCTGCCGGTCTTCGAGGAGCTCGTCCTCGGCAACGAGATCTTCCGCGCCCGCACCGCCGGCGTCGGCGTCCTCACCCGGGCCCAGGCCGAGGCGTACGGGGTCAGCGGCCCGATCGCGCGCGCCAGCGGCCTCGACTTCGACCTGCGCCGCGACGAGCCCTACCTCGCGTACGGCTCGGACGAGCTGCGCTCGGTGCTGACCGTGGTCACCCGCGAGGAGGGCGACTGCCTGGCCCGCTTCGAGTGCCTGCTGGAGCAGACCGTCAACGCGCTGGACCTGGCCGACGCCTGCCTGGACAAGCTGGCCACGCTGCCGCCCGGCCCGGTCAACCTGCGGCTGCCCAAGGTGCTCAAGGCCCCCGAGGGCAGCACGTACGCCTGGACCGAGAACCCGCTCGGCGTCAACGGCTACTACCTGGTGTCGCGCGGCGACAAGACGCCGTGGCGGCTCAAGCTCCGCTCGGCGTCCTTCAACAACGTCCAGGCGCTGACCGAGCTGCTGCCCGGCACCCTGGTCGCCGACATGGTGGCGATCCTCGGCTCGATGTTCTTCGTCGTCGGCGACATCGACAAGTGATCGACAGGTGATCGACGAGTAGCGGCTACTGCGGCTCGCCGGCCTTCGCCCCGGACTTCTTCGCGGCGTTCTTCGCCGCCTTCTTCGCGGCGTTCCCGGCCGGGTCGGCCGGGTGCGGGGCCAGCTTGCGGTCGCCCTTGCTCGCGATCCGCTGCTCGCACAGGCCGGCCAGCACGTCGTACGCCGCCTTGCCCATCAGCTCGGTGAGCTCGGGGCGGTAGCTGACGTACACCGGGTCGGCGCCCTGGTGGGCCTCCGGGCTGCCGGTGCACCACCAGTGCAGGTCGTGGCCGCCCGGGCCCCAGCCGCGGCGGTCGTACTCACCGATGGTGACCTGGAGGTACCGGGTGTCGTCCGGGCGGTCGATCCAGTCGTAGGTGCGGCGCACCGGGAGCTGCCAGCAGACGTCCGGCTTGGTCTCCAGCGGCTCCCGGCCCTCCTTGAGGGCGAGCGCGTGCAGGGCGCAGCCGGCGCCGCCCGCGAAGCCGGGGCTGTTCACGAAGATGCAGGCGCCGTTGACCCGGCGGGTCTGCCGGTCGCCGTCCTCGTCGAGCATGGTGATGCCGCCGTCGGTCCGGATCCGGCCCTTGGCGTCGGTGCCGTGCGCGTGGTTCTCCCAGATCTCGGGCGTCAGCCGGGCCGCGTGCCCGGTCACCCGCTTCTCGTCGTCCTCGTCCGAGTAGTGCGCGCCCAGCGTGCAGCAGCCGTCCGACTCGCCGCGGCCCTCGCGGATGCCGTGGCAGCCCTGGCCGAAGATGCAGCTCCAGCGGGAGGTCAGCCAGGTGAGGTCGCAGCGGAAGACCTGCTCCTCGTCGTCGGGGTCGGCGAACTCGGCCCAGGCGCGGGGGAAGTCGAGCGGGACCTCGGCGCGCACCTCGGTCCGCAGGGTGGGCATCGCGAGGTCGACCGCGGTGGAACCGGTCTTGGACTTCTTCTTGGACGTTTCTGCTGCTGCCACCCGGCAAGGGTAGAGCCTCGGAGGGGGTGCGAACCGCCCGTGGCGTGGGCATTTACGGCGATTTCACCGGGCGGTGGCGGGGCCGTGACCGGGTGTCGCCGGTTCCGGCCTTGTGCAGGCGGGGTGAAGAGGTCCGGCGCGCGCTGCGGGCGGCCCGGGGAGCGGCCCTAGGATGGCGGCCGGTCCGCTACGGGGAGGTACGGGGATGGCCAGCGGCAGCAGCACCGGCGGGGCCGGAGGCGGCGAGTTCGTCATCAAGCCGTGGGAACTGCACGGCGAGGGGCGGGAGTTCGAGAAGATCTCGGAGGACTTCGGGAAGGCCGTCGGCACCCTGGAACAGGGGCTCGCCGCGCTCGGCAGCCCGTGGGGGCTGGACCAGCCGGGCAGCGGGTTCGCCGCCGTCTACAAGGACGCGCACGGCGGGGTGCTCGGCGGTCTGCGCGGACTGGCGGGGCGGCTCGGCCAGGTCGGCTCCGGGCTGCACACGATGGCCGAACGGACGGCGGACGCCGACACCACGGCCGCGTCGGGGTTCGGTCCGGCGGCGGGGCCGAGGGGCCCGCTGCGGCCGGGCGCAACCCCGGCGGCCGGGAAGACCGTCCCCAAGGACGTGTCGGCCTGACGGCCCGGCCCGAGGAGCCCGTAGCCCGGCGTCCGCACGCCGTGGGCGCGCCGCAGCCGGTGCGCCGTAGCCGGTGCGCCGGACGCCGCACGTCGGGATCCGCGCGCCGGACGGTCCGCACGTCAAAGTCCGCACGTCGAAGTCCGCACGTCGAAGTCCGCACGTCCCAAAACTGCACGTCGAAGGGGGAATCGCGTGTCCCGGAAGCTGCCCGAGGAACTGGCACCGGTACTGGCCAGGACCGGTCACCAGTGGCCGCAGGCCGACGAGGACGGTCTGCGCAAGGCGGCCGGGCTCTGGCGTGAGTTCGGCATCGAGGCCGAGCGCCTCGGCAAGCGCGGCGGCGACTCCGCCAAGCGCGTCGCGGGGGAGAACTCCGGCCGCGCGGTGGAGGCCTTCGAGGCGTACTGGCGGGCGTTCAGCGGTGGCGGCAAGGGCCATCTGGACGACGCCCACTCCGCCGCCGGCCTGGTCGCCGGCGCCTTCGACCGGGCCGCCCGGGCCGTCGACAGCTGCAAGGCCGACATCGTCGCCACCCTCACCGAACTGGCCGCCGAGCTGAAGCAGGCCGAGGAGCAGGCGGCCAAGGCCAAGGAGGCCGCCGCCCGGGTCGCCACGGCCACGCGGAGCACGGACGCGGCCCCCGGCGGCGTCTTCGGCGGGCTGCGGCAGGGCATCGACGCGGTGGCGACCGGCGTGCAGAACGCCGCCACCGAGAAGCTCGCCGAGGTCGCGGCGGCGGTCGCCGTCGAGAGCGCCAAGCTGAAGATCGGCGGGCTGCTGGAGGAGCTCGGCCGGGCCATGAAGGACGCGCTCAGCGGCACCCTCAAGGAGCCCGCCGTGCACGCCATGCTGCGGCTCGGCCCGGCCGGGGGCACCCCCGGCGTCCGCCCGGCCTGGCTCACCAGCGGCCCCGGCGGCACCTTCGACCCGGTGGCCGCCGGCCTGCCCGCGGCGCTCGGCGAGCCCGGCGTGCTCGGCGCGGGCGGCGCCGGCCTGACCGTGGTGGTCGGCAAGGACGGCAAGCCGCTGATGGGCGAGGACGGCAAGCCGCTGGTCGGCGTGCCCGGGCTGGCGGTCAAGCTGGACGAGGCCGGCAAGCCGGTGCTGGACGCGCGCGGCAACCCGGTCATCCTCCGGGCCGACGGCACGCCGGTCCCCGACGCGAGCGGGCTGCTCGTCGTCCAGGGGGCCGACGGCAAGCCGCTGGTCGGGGTGGAGGACCTGACCGTGAAGGTGGACGAGCACGGGCGGCCGGTGCTCGGCAAGGACGGCCGGCCGGTGCTGACCGACAAGGCCGGCAAGGAGGTCCCGGAGGCGCTGTCCGAGCTCGCGGCGGGCGGCGCCAGGAACGGCCACGGGCTGCCCGGCAAGCCGGGCGGTCCGCTCGCGGACGGGCCGGGCGCGGTGCTGCCGGGCACGCCCGGGGCGCCGACGGCACCCGGGGCGAACGCGAACGCCGGGCCGGGCGACGTGGTGATCATGGCCGGGACGAACGACGGCGGCAACGGCCCCGGTGGCGGCAACGGGCACGTCCGGGCCGGCAACCAGGGCGGACCCGGGGGGCCCGGCGCGGACGCGTCCGGGGCGGCCGGCGGCTGGGGGCCGGTGCGGACCGGGCCGGTGAACGGCGGCGGCGACTGGTCGCCGCCCGCCCACGCTGACGCCCCGGGACGGCCCGCCGGCCCGGCGCACACCGGCGGCGGAGGCGGCGGGCCGGCCGACGGGGACTACGACCTGGCGCCGGCCGCCGCGGCCCCGGCCGCGCACGCCGGTGGCGGCGGCCCGGTCACCGTGCGGACGGACTCGGTGCTCGCCCCGCCCGCGCCCTCGGCACCCACCGCCTACCCGCACCACCAGCCGGGCCCGGACGCCCCCTCGGGCGGCGGCCCCTCCTACGGCACCACGTACGGCGGGCCGTTCAACGTGCCGGCCGGCGGCGGACCGGCCGCCGCGGGGCCGGTCGGCCCCGGCCCGTTCGCCGGCGGACCGGCCGGCCACCCCGGCACCGGGTACGGCGGCCCCACCGGCAGCGGGCACGGTCCGGCACCGTACGGCGGCGGCATCGGCGCCGGAGCACCCGGCGGGCCCGCCGGGTCGTCCGGCCCGATCGGCGTCCCCGGCGTCATCGGCACCCCGGTGCCCGGCGCGCCCGGTGCGGCCGGCACGCCCGGAGCCTCCGGCGGCGCGGCACCCGGCCAGCACGCCCCGGCCGAGGCCCGCCCGGGCGCCGGCCTCGGCGGTCCCCGGGGCACCGCCGGTGCCCCGCACCCCGTCACCACCCCCGCGCCGCTGCTCGTGCCGCCGCCCCCGTCCGCCCCGCCGGTCGTCGGCCCCGGCCCCGCCCGCCCCGAGCTCCACCCGGACGACCACCGCCGCCGACCCGACGGCTCCCCGGCCGAGGGCGACGCCGGACACGCCTGGGCCGCCGTCCCGGTCGCCACCGCCCACGCGATGGCCCTCCAGCTCGCCCTGCGCGGGACGCACGGCAACGCCCCCGAGGAGCACGTGGTCCGGCTGCGGACCATCGCCGACAGCCGCCCGTACGGCCTGCCCGGCGGGCTCGCCCCGGTCGACCCCGAGCACCAGCGCGAGATCGAACGCCGCGCGCCCCGGGACGGCGACGGCCTGCCGCTGCGCCACCCCGACCCGGCGGCCGGCGGCTGGGCCGAGGTCGTCAACGACGGCGGCTGCCGCGAGCCCGGCCGGGCCAACAACAGCCTGGAGATCGCCCTCTCCGCCGTCGACACCTTCACCGGCCGCCCGACCTGCGCCGCCCCGCGGATCCCGACCGAGGGCGACGCCGGCGAACGCGGCGGCCGCGACCGCGCCGAACGCGAACTCGGCGCACCCTTCCGCGACCTCGGCGACGGCGGGGCGGCCTTCGGCCGGCTGGCCGGCGAGCTGCGGCGGGCCGGCCACGGCTCCCAGGCCGTCCTGCTCACCCTGGACGGCTTCGGCCGCCCGCACGCCTGGAACGCGGTCAACCACCGGGACGCCGTGACCTACCTCGACCACCAGGTCGGCCGCCAGGGCCCCGCCCCGCTGCACGAGGCCGCCCAGGGCCTCTGGGCCATCGCCCTCGACCCCGACGGCCGCCCCCTGGACCTGCGCCGCCCCGAGTTCGCCGCGAGCCCCGCCTCGTGACGGCCCGTCCGGCCGCCCGGCCGCGGTGCCGGGCGGCCCGCGTGGGATCCTGTCGGGCGGCCGGTGGGGGACCGGGCAGGGGGCGTTCACCCGGGCGCCCGTCGGCCGGCCCGCTCGTCCGTGCCCGCGCCGATGCAAGGAGCTCCACCCCGTGACCACCCGTGCGCAGGCGATCGAGGCCGCCCACCGCTGGATCAACGGCGACCTGCCGCGGGCTTCGGCCGACGGCTCCACCGGCAGCCGGCGGGTGCACTCGCACGAGTTCGAGCTGGGCTGGGTGGTCTGGGCGGAGCCGCCGCCGGTCCGGGTGGACCCGCTGACCGGGGAGCGGCGCGCACCCGAGGAGATCGGGGCGTCGTGCGCGGTGGTCGACCGGGAGACCGGGCGGTTCACCGTCTGGCCGTCGGTGCCGGTCGACGAGGTGGTCGCGCTCTACCGCGACTTCCTCGGCGCGGGCGCCCACGACCCGACCAGGCCGCCTGCCACCGGCCGCGGCACCCGGGCCGAGCTGGCCTACCGCGACGACCGCGGCGAGCCCCGCTCGCTGGCGCTGCGCTCCGCCCCCGGCCTGCCGCACCCGGCGCTGCGCGCCTGGTGGTGGCTGCGCGAGCAGGGCGTCCGGGCGGAGGACGTGCTGTCCGTCCACACCGACCTGCGGCTCAGCGCACTGCCCGGCGGCTACTGGGCGTACGCGCTGGCGGCCGAACTGCCCGACGTCCGGGTGGGCTTCGACCTGCCGTACGGGCCGCGCTTCGACCACCGCGCGGCGGCCGTCCGGGCGCTGCCGGCCGAGCCGGACGGCCCGGCCCGCAACCGGGTGCCGTTCCCGCGCGCCGTGCCGCCGCTGCCGGCCGAGCCGGACCGGGAGCTGGCGGCCCGGCTGGTGGAGCGGTTCGGCGCGGGCGGCGTCCAGCGCTTCGACCCGGCGGACGTCACCCGGGCCGACCTGCCGGAGCGGACCGCCGGCGTGCTGCTCGCCGTCGGTGTGCCGGTGGCCGTCGAGGGCTTCTTCGCGCTGCACCACCCCCGGCCCGACGCGATCGCGGACGGCACCCGGCCGGGCGCGGTGCTGCCGCCGCTGGCCGCGTACCTGGCCGAGGTCGGCCGCGGCACCCGGGTGGCCGAGCGGGAACGCCTCGCGCTGGCCCCGCAGCTGCTGCTCGGCACCGACGGCTGGTCGCTGATCACCGTGGACACCGCCTGCGGCGCCGTCCGGGCGGTCGACCCCGACTACGCCACCGCCCGGCACTGCAACGCCGGGGCGGCCGCGTTCGTCCGCTCCCTGGCGCTGTTCGCCGAGCGGCTGCCCGGCCTGCGCGGGGCCGACCCGCTGGCCGCCGGAGCCGCCGTCGACGCCCTGCAGCACGGCCTGGCGGCGATCGACCCGACCGTCTTCGACGACCCGGAGAACTGGTGGGCCGTCATCGTCGAGCAACTCTGGGACGGCCTGCTGTGAGCGGCGCCGCAGGCGGCGTCCGGGTGACCTGCGGTGCGCCGCGACCGGGACGCGCCGGAGGGCGGGCGCACGCTGGGGGGAACCGACCGCGCGCTGTCGGGTTGTCAGATCATTTCGACGGTTCTTCGCCAACCGTCGGTCATCCCCGAGCGCCCGCCCGCCGCGGCGCCCTCACCAGAGCTGGAGCCCCGCCGCCGTGACCGCCCCGCCCCGCGCCGCCGCCCGCACGGCCGTCCTCGCCGCCTTCGCGGTGCTGGCCGCCGGCTGCGCCGCCGACCCCGGGCTGCGCGCCCGCCCGGCCGCCGACCATCCGGTGTGCGCCGGGCCGGTGGTGATCGGCCACCGGGGCTCGCCGCTCGACGCGCCCGAGAACACCATGGCCTCCTTCGAGCAGGCCCTCGCCCAGGGCGCCGACTGGCTGGAGACCGACGTCCAGACCAGCAAGGACGGCGTCCCGGTGCTGATGCACGACGCCACGGTCGACCGCACCACCGACGGCAAGGGCGCGATCGCCGACCTGACGGCCGCCCAGCTCGCCCAGCTGCGGGTCACCGTCGGCCCCGGCCCGGCCGAGCCGGTGCCGACCCTGGAGGAGCTGCTGAACCGGCTCTCCGGCACCAGCGTCACCCTGCTGATGGAGATCAAGTGGCAGCGGGCCGAGGACGTCGAGCGGATCGCCCGGATCGCCGCCGGCAGCCGCGCCCGGGTGTTCCTCTACTCGTTCTCGGCCGACCACCTGCGCCGGGCCCACGCCGTCGCGCCCGCCCTGCCGGTGGTGCTGATCCAGGGCACCTCCTTCGCCGAGGACCCGGGCGACCTCCCGCTGCACGGCATCGCCCTGGACGCCACGCTGGCCACCGCCTCCCGGATCGCGGCCGAGCGCGAGGCCGGCCACGAGGTCTACGTCTGGACGCTGGACGACGAGGAGTCCTGGCAGCTGATGACCGAACGCGAGGCCGACGGCCTGATCACCGACGCCCCCGGCCGGGCCCGCCGGTGGGCCGACGCCAACTGCCGCACCGGGCACCCGGGCGTCCCGCGCGGCGCCCGCGCGCACTGAGCACCGCGGCACCGCCCCGGACCGGGACCAGCACGAACACCACCGGGACGGGGCTGACGCCCGGGCGGATCGCGTAGCGTGGAGAGTTATGCGACTCGGTGTGCTCGACGTAGGTTCCAACACGGTCCACTTCCTCGTGGTAGACGCCCACCCGGGGGCCGCCCCGCTGCCCGCCTACTCCCACAAGGCCGAGCTGCGGCTGGCCGAACTCCTGGACGACGAGGGCGCGATAAGCGAGCCCGGCGTGGACAAGCTGATCGGGATGATCGCCTCCTCGCTGCGGGTCGCCGAGGACAAGGGCGTGGTCGACATCCTGCCCTTCGCCACCTCCGCCGTCCGGGAGGCCGCCAACGGCGAGGAGGTGCTCCGCCGGGTCGCCGCGGAGACCGGTGTCGCGCTGCGGGTGCTCTCGGGGCAGGACGAGGCCCGGCTCACCTTCCTGGCCGTCCGCCGCTGGTTCGGCTGGTCCTCCGGCCGGCTGCTCAACCTCGACATCGGCGGCGGCTCGCTGGAGATCGCCTGCGGCCTCGACGAGCAGCCCGACGTCGCCTGCTCGCTGCCGCTCGGCGCCGGCCGGCTCACCGCCGGGTGGCTGCCCGGCGACGTCGCCGACCCGGAGGAGCTGCGCGGGCTGAGACGCCACATCCGCGCCGAGATGGCCACCGTCGTCGGCGAGATCTCCCGGCTCGGCGCCCCGGACCACGCCGTCGCCACCTCCAAGACCTTCAAGCAGCTCGCCCGGATGACCGGCGCCGCCCCCGCCGACGCCGGCCCGTACACCGACCGCCGGCTCACCCGCAGCGGCCTCTCCGCCTGGCTGCCCCGGCTCTCCACCATGACCGTCGCCGAACGGGCGCAGATCCCCGGCGTCTCCGAGGGCCGCGCCAAGCAGCTGCTGGCGGGCGCGCTGGTCGCCGACGCCGCGATGGACCTCTTCGGCCTGGACGAGCTGGACGTCTGCCCCTGGGCCCTGCGCGAGGGCGTCATCCTGCGCCGCCTGGACTCCATGGACAGCCCCACCGACCGCAACGGTCCCGACCTCAGGGGCTGAGGGCCGCTCCCCGTTCCGGGCGCGGTCCGCTTACGCTGTCTCCCGTGGCGCAACCAGCGGGCGAGGACGGGACGCAGGAGGGCCGCGCACCCGGTGACGGGCAGCCGCGGCAGGACGGCCCGCGCCGCACGCGCCCGGCCGGGGAGGCCGCGGACACCGGGACGGCGGGTCGCTCCCGCGCGCTCGGCAAGGCCGTGCAGGGCGTCCGGGCGGCCAAGGCGGCGACTGCCGCGAAGACCGCCGCGGCGGCCCGGAAGGCCACCGGAGGGGGCGCGAAGAAGGCCGACCGGCAGGCGGGCCGGGAGTCCGCGCCGCAGGCCGGGCCGGAGGCCCCGACGGCCGCGCCGCAGACCGGCCGCGGGGCGACGGAGAAGCCGAAGCCCGGGCCGGACGCCCCGAAGAAGCGGGTGCGGAAGGCCGCCGCCAAGGCCCCCGCCACCCAGCCTTCCCCGCCAGCCCAGCCTTCCCCCGCCCCCCAGCCTTCCACGGCAGCCCAGCCTTCCCCCGCCGGCCGGCAGCCCCGGGTGACCCGCACCGCGCGGGCCGCCGGCGCCGCCAAGGCCGCCGTCCAGTCGGTGAAGTCCGTCAAGGCCGCCCGCCAGGCCGCCGGCCGCCCCGCCCCGCTGCTGCGCACCACCGACCGCCTGGTGCTGCCCCCGCACCCGGCCCTGCACATCCCCGACACCAAGGTCGCCCTCTCCACCGCCTCGGTCTACCCGGCCAACACCGCGATCGCCTTCGAGCTGGCCGCGAAGCTCGGCTACGACGGCGTGGAGGTGATGGTCTGGAACGACCCGGTCAGCCAGGACGTCGAGGCGCTGCGCCGGCTCTCCGACGCCCACGGCATGCCGATCCTGGCCGTGCACGCGCCCTGCCTGCTGATCACCCAGCGGGTCTGGACCACCGACCCCTGGACCAAGCTGGTCCGGGCCCGGGCCGCGGCCGAGAAGCTCGGCGCGAGCGCCGTCGTCGTCCACCCGCCGTTCCGCTGGCAGCGGCAGTACGCCCGCGACTTCGTCGAGGGCATCGACCGGATGGCGGGCGAGACCGACGTCCGCTTCGCCGTCGAGAACATGTACCCGTGGCGCTACCGCGACCGCGAGATGCTCGCGTACGCCCCCGGCTGGGACGTCACCGAGGAGGAGTACCGGCACTTCACCATCGACCTCTCGCACGCCGCCACCTCCCGGATCGACGCGCTCGCCATGGTCGAGCGGATGGGCGACCGGCTCGCCCACATCCACCTGGCCGACGGCAGCGGCTCCGGCAAGGACGAGCACCTGATCCCCGGCCGCGGCAAGCAGCCCTGCGCCGAGCTGCTGGAACACCTCGCCCGGACCGGATTCGACGGCCACGTGGTGCTGGAGGTCAACACCCGGCGCTCCGCCTCGCCCGCCGAACGCGAGGCCGACCTGGCCGAGGCGCTCGCCTTCACCCGCTTGCACCTGGCGACCCCCGCGCGCGTACGCTGAGCACGAACTACCGTACGGAGGGGGAGACATGACGGGCGTGTCGGACTACCGGAGCATCGCGACGTCGTTCGGCGGGGTCGCCGCCGAGTACGAGCAGGGCCGCCCCGGCTACCCGGACGAGCTGTTCGACGCGCTGGAGCGCCTGGCCGGCCGGTCCCTCAAGGGCGCCCGCGTCCTCGACGTCGGCGCCGGCACCGGCATCGCCACCCGGCGGCTCGCCGCCCGCGGCGCCGAGGTGGTCGCCGTCGAGCCCAGCCCGGGCATGGCCGCCCAGTTCCTGACCAGCAGCCCCGGCATCGCGCTGGTCAAGGGCACCGGCGACGAGCTGCCCTTCCACGACCGCAGCGCCGACTTCATCACCTACGCCCAGGCCTTCCACTGGACCCGCCCCGAGCTGGCCGTCCCGGAGGCGATCCGGGTGCTGCGGCCCGGCGGCGCCCTCGCCACCTGGTGGAACGTGAAGGACGAGACCGTCCCCTGGGTGCGCGCCCTCGGCGAGCGGATGGCCGCCGCGCTGCCCGGCCGCTACCACGGCTACGGCCGGATCGACGCGCACACCGGCCACTTCGCCCCGGCCGGCCTGGAGGTCTCCGGTGCCACGCTGCGCTGGGAGCGGCAGATCACCGTCGACCAGCTGCTCAAGGACCTCACCTCGCGCTCCTACCTGGCCTCCCTCGACCCCGGGGCGCGCGCCGGCGTCCTCGCCGACGAGCGCGCCGCGCTGCTCGCCGAGTTCCCCGACGGCCGGCTGACCGAGCCCTACGTGCTGAGCCTCACCGTGGCGCGCACCCCGGGCGGCGCGGCCTGACCGCATCGCGGACGCGGTGTCCGCCGGGCGGACGGCGGGCGTAGGCTCGAAAGACACAGCGGCCGCCGTCGCCTCCCTGGCCGGCGGCGCCGCCAGCCGCCTCCGAAGGAGTGGAGCCCAGTGCCCGAGCTGAAGTCCCGTACGGTCACCCACGGTCGCAACATGGCAGGCGCCCGGGCGCTTCTCCGGGCGGCCGGCGTAGCCCGCGAGGACTTCGGCAAGCCGATCATCGCGGTCGCCAACTCCTTCACCGAGTTCGTCCCCGGCCACACCCACCTGCAGCCGGTCGGCCGGATCGTCTCCGAGGCGATCAAGCAGGCGGGCGGCATCCCGCGCGAGTTCAACACCATCGCGGTCGACGACGGCATCGCGATGGGCCACGGCGGCATGCTCTACTCGCTGCCCTCGCGCGACCTGATCGCCGACTCGGTGGAGTACATGGTCAACGCGCACTGCGCCGACGCCCTGATCTGCATCTCCAACTGCGACAAGATCACCCCGGGCATGCTGATGGCGGCGCTGCGGCTCAACATCCCGACCGTCTTCGTCTCCGGCGGCCCGATGGAGGCCGGCAAGGCGACCCTGGTCGACGGCACCGTGCGCAAGCTCGACCTGGTCGACGCGATCTCCCAGGCGGTGAACGAGAACGTCTCCGACGAGGACATCGCGATCATCGAGGAGAACGCCTGCCCGACCTGCGGCTCCTGCTCCGGCATGTTCACCGCCAACTCGATGAACTGCCTCACCGAGGCGATCGGCCTCTCGCTCCCCGGCAACGGCTCGGTGCTCGCCACCCACACCGCGCGCAAGGCCCTGTACGAGCGGGCCGGGCGGACCGTGGTCGAGATCGCCGAGCGCCACTACGGCCGGGACGACTACGCCGTCCTGCCCCGCTCGATCGCCACCCGCGCCGCCTTCGAGAACGCGATGGCCCTCGACATCGCCATGGGCGGTTCCACCAACACGATCCTGCACCTGCTCGCCGCCGCCCAGGAGGCGGAGCTGGACTTCGACATGCGGGCCATCGACGCCATCTCCCGCAAGGTGCCCTGTCTCTCCAAGGTCGCGCCCAACGGCTCGTACTACATGGAGGACGTGCACCGGGCCGGCGGCATCCCCGCCATCCTCGGCGAGCTCTACCGCGCCGGGCTGCTCAACGAGGACGTGCACACCGTCCACTCCGACTCGCTGGCCGAGTGGCTGAAGACCTGGGACGTCCGCGGCGGCTCGCCGTCCGCCGAGGCCGTCGAGCTCTGGCACGCCGCCCCCGGCTGCGTCCGGTCCGCCGAGGCGTTCTCGCAGTCCGAGCGCTGGGAGTCGCTGGACACCGACGCCGCCAAGGGCTGCATCCGCAGCGTCGAGCACGCCTACTCCGTCGAGGGCGGCCTCGCCGTGCTGTACGGCAACCTCGCCGAGGACGGCTGCATCGTGAAGACCGCCGGCGTGGACGAGTCGATCTGGACCTTCAGCGGCCCGGCCGTCGTCGTCGAGTCCCAGGAGGACGCCGTCGACGCGATCCTCACCAAGCGGGTCAAGGAGGGCGACGTCGTCGTCATCCGCTACGAGGGCCCCAAGGGCGGCCCCGGCATGCAGGAGATGCTCTACCCGACCTCCTTCCTCAAGGGCCGCGGCCTCGGCAAGGCCTGCGCGCTGGTCACCGACGGCCGCTTCTCCGGCGGCACCTCGGGCCTCTCGATCGGCCACGCGTCCCCGGAGGCCGCGTCCGGCGGCACCATCGCCCTGGTCGAGGACGGCGACGTCATCGCCATCGACATCCCCGGCCGGAAGATCTCCCTGGAGGTCTCCTTCGAGGAGCTGCACGAGCGCCGGCTGAAGCTGGAGGCCGAGGGCGGCTACCGGCCGAAGAACCGCGACCGCCAGGTCAGCCAGGCCCTGCGCGCCTACGCCGCGATGGCCACCTCCGCCGACAAGGGCGCCGTCCGCGACGTCAGCAAGCTCGGCTGACGCCGCCGCGCACCCCGAGGAGCCGTCCCGCCCGCTGGGACGGCTCCTCCGCCGTCGCGGGGCGTCGGGTGATAATCGGCCGTGTGACCGAGCACCCCGCCCCCGCCCCCAAGCCCGCCGGCGCCCCCGAGCCGGAGCCGATCCGCTGGTTCGGCACCAGCTGGGTCGGCCGCGGCAGCGACTACTGGACGCGCCGGGTCCTCGTGCCGATCGGCGCCCTGCTCGCGACCGCGGCCGGGGCCTTCGTCCTGCGCCTCGCCGTCGACGGCGTCCGGCTCTCCGACAACGGGGGCTTCGTCAACGGCCTGCTGCTCGCCGCCGTCGCGGTCTGCTCCTGCCTGGCCGGGCTGCGCAACTGGAAGCTGCTCGGCGAGGGCAGGGACCAGCTGACCGGCTGGATGGCGGAGGACAAGTCGCTCGGCGCGGTCTGGCTCATCGGCGGGGTCGGCGCGCTGTTCGCCTACTTCCTGCGCAGCCTCACCGAGGCTCCCGGCGAGGCCGTGAAGCGCGCCGGGTACGAGCGCGCCGCAGCGGCCCACGAGCGCCGCCAGGCCGGCCGCAGCGGCCGGCCCGACACCAGGGCGCCGGGCCGGGCCAAGCGCGGGCGCTGATCCCGGTCAGTTGCGGGTGACCGTGCCGCAACTGCCGTCACCGTTGTCGGGCAGGTCCTTGGTGCGGTCGTACGGGTCCGAGGCCGGTCCGGTCGGGTCCTGGCCCACCGGGGCGAACTGGTCGAACTGCGGGTGCAGGTAGCCGTCGTAGGTGTCGCAGGCGCTGTTGCCGAAGTCCGAGTTGCTGTCGGCGATGACCAGCTTCGCGGGGTCGACCCGGAACCGCTTCGGGTCGTAGAAGCGGAAGGCCACGACCCGCCGGACGATGGTCCGGGTGGTCCACGTGTCGCCGGGCGCGTCGGCCGCCGGCACCACCAGGCCGACGGGCTTCGCCGTCCCGCTGCCCGCCGGGGCCGGCCGGCTCGCGGACGGCTTCGGCGAGGCGGCCCGCTTGCCCGCTTCGGGGCCGGGGCGCAGCGCGTAGACGTACGTGACGTCCGTCTTCACCAGGACGCCCTTGTCCCCGTCGCTCTCGTAGCTGATCCGGCCCTGCACCTTGACGGTGTCGGACACCGGGATCGCCTCCCGCGGGTCGAACCGGGTGAACCACGAGGTGGCGTCACCCTGCGCGGAGGGAGCGGTCAGGGTCTTCGCGACGACCTCCCGGCCCTTCTCGTCCATCAGGGCCAGCGCGGCGTCCGGGCTGCCACCCGCGACCAGGCGCGGGTCCAGGTTGGCGGCCGCCAGGTAGTCGCCGACCAGCTTGAGCTGCGCCGCGACCTGCTCGGCGCTGAACACCCCGGTGGCCTGCGGGTCCTTGGGCACGTCGATCCCGGCCGCGCCGGCCGGCCAGCCCTCCGCCGGGGAGCCCGCCCAGGGGTGGTCGACGGTCGGCTGCTTCTCGGCGGCCTTCGGCGGCGCGGCGGTCGGCCGGGCCGTCTCCGCGCCGACGGTCGGCACCGGGTTCGCCGAGGCCGGGTGGTCGGCGGCGTAGCCGTAGTGCGTCGAGTACCAGAACTTCAGGCTGTCGACGTTGAAGGCCGCGAGCAGCACCGCGACGACCAGCACGAGGTACAGCGGCGCGCGCCACTCCACCCGGCGGCGGCGCGGGCGCGGGTTGCCCCACGGATCCACCACGGCGAGCTTCGGCTTGCGGCCGAACCGCCGCTTCGCCTTCGCCGGGCGGTCGTTCACCGAGCGGCGGCCGCCCGGGTCGACCGGCGGGGTGTGCTTCCATCGGGCGGCGAGCATCCGGGTGCGGCCCGCCTGCTCCTTGACGGTGGCACCCTTGACGAACTCCTCGTCCAGGACGAGGTCGGCGAACGGGTCCTTCGAGCCCGCTCCGGACGGGTCCGCCCCGTCCGGGTCCCGGCCCTCGGACGGGCGCGGTTCTGGATCTTCGGCTATCGGCATCGCGCCAGTATGCCGACGGAGTGTGACGATCCATCGATCGGGGGCACACCATGGGGTGAACGCGCGTGCGGTGTGTGGTGATCACCCCCGTTTGTCCGTTCCCCGGGGGGTCTCACCCCTTCCCGCGGGCCCGCTTCACCGAGCCGACCACGCCCACGACGGCGACCAGCACGGCGGCCGGCAGCAGCGAGAGGAAGAACGCGCCGATCAGGCTCGCGTCGCCGAGGAGCGCCTGCGCCAGCGTGTTCAGCACCAGCAGGCCGCCGGCCGCCGGCAGTGCCGTCTGCCACGGGTGCTCGTCGGCCCACTTGCGCAGCCGCCGGTCGGTGGTGTCGCGGCGCAGCTGCCCGCCCACCGTGCCGACCAGGAAGAAGAAGAACAGCGCCCAGCCGGCCGGGCCGGCCAGCATGCTCAGCGACCAGTTCCCGGAGATCGCGTCGATCCCCAGGGCCGTCGCCCCCACCACCGCACCGACACCCGCGGCGGTCCGCCACGGTCCCACCGTCGCGGCGGCGACGGCGACTTGCCGGTTCTCACGTCGGGACATCTCTCCGTGTGCCATGGTTCCACGGTGCGCCCGGGAACAGCCGGGGGCCATAGGGGAGAACCCCGAGTTTCACCCTAGGGTTCGCCCACGGCCTTCCGTTCCCCGGGGTCGCCCGCGGCCTTCCGCCCTGTGGACGCTCCCGCGGCCGGGCCGCTCGCGGTGCGAGGATGGCGGCAGGTACGGACGCGAGGAGCGGGCATGGGCAGCGCAGCGGCGCACGGGCAGAAGATCGCCTTCCTGGGCACGGGCAAGATCGGGGAGGCCCTGCTCTCCGGCCTGCTGCGGGCCGGGAAGGACCCGGCGGACGTCCTGGTGACCGCCCGCCGCCCGGAGCGGGCCACCGAGCTGGCCGACAAGTACGGGGTCGGCGTGGTGAGCAACACCGAGGCGGCCAAGCTCGCGGACACCCTGATCCTCGCGGTGAAGCCGCAGGACATGGGCACCTTGCTGGACGAACTGGCGCCGCACGTCGGCGCGGACCGGCTGGTGATCTCGGCGGCCGCCGGCATCCCCACCGCCTGGTTCGAGGCCCGGCTGGCGGCCGGCACCCCGGTGGTCCGGGTGATGCCCAACACGCCCGTCCTGGTGGACGAGGGGATGAGCGTCATCTCCGGCGGCTCGCACGCCACCGAGGCGCACCTCGAGCGGGCCGAGGAGATCTTCCGCTCGGTCGGCAAGGCGCTGCGGCTGCCCGAGTCGCAGCAGGACGCGGCCACCGCGCTCTCCGGCTCCGGCCCGGCGTACTTCTACTTCCTGGTGGAGGCGATGACCGACGCGGGCATCCTGCTCGGTCTGCCCCGGCACGTGGCGCACGACCTGATCGTGCAGTCGGCGATCGGCGCCTCGGTGATGCTGCGGGACTCCGGAGAGCACCCGGTGAAGCTGCGCGAGGCGGTCACCTCGCCGGCCGGCACCACCATCGCGGCCATCCGGGAACTGGAGAACCACGGGGTGCGGGCCGCGCTGCTCGGTGCCCTGGAGGCGGCCCGCGACCGCTCGCGCGAGCTGGCCTCCGGCGGGAAGTGACCACCCCCCGACAAGCTCTAGGCTCGAACGCATGCCCTACGACCTGGTGATCTTCGACAACGACGGCGTCCTGGTGGACAGCGAACCGCTCTCCAACCGGGTGCTGGCCGAGTACCTGACCGAACTCGGCTACCCGACGACGGTCGAGGACTCCTACCGCGACTTCATGGGCTGCGCCGCCCACCGGATCCACGACGTGATCGCCGAGCGGTACGACGGCGCGCGGCTGCCGGAGGGCTTCGACGAGCTGTTCCACGGCCGGGTGTTCGCCGCCTTCGGGGCCGAACTCGCCGCCGTCAAGGGCGCGGAGACGCTGCTGGAGGAGCTCCGGCAGCGCTCCGTGCCCTACTGCCTGGCCTCCTCGGCGCACCACGCGTGGATCCGCACCGCGCTGGAGGTCACCGGTCTGCTCGGGTACCACGCCGAGGAGCGGATCTTCAGCGCCCAGGACGTCGGCATCGGCAAGCCCGCGCCCGACCTCTTCCTGCACGCCGCCCGCACCCTGGGCGTGGACCCGGCCCGCTGCCTGGTGCTGGAGGACAGCGTCAACGGCGTGCTCGCCGCCCGGGCGGCCGGCATGGACGTCTACGGGTACACCGCGCTCACCGACCCGGCGAAGCTGACCGCGGCCGGCGCCACCGGTCTGATCGCCGACCTCGCCGAGGTGCCCGCCCTGCTCGGCTGACCGCCCGGAACAACAGCGGCGCGACCCCTCCCCAAACGCCGCCCGGACCCCTACGCTCTCGCCAACATCGTCGTACCGGCCAGTAGCGAGGTGTCCGCGAGGTGTCTGTGACTGACGGGATCACGCCGACGGACGGGATCACGCCCCGGCTGCGGGCGGGCCGGGCCGCGCTGGCCGCGAGCTTCCTGCTGCAGGGCGTCACCTTCGCGCTGCTGGTCACCTGCATCCCCGAGCTCCAGGACCGGTACGGGCTGAGCGACGCGCTGCTGCCGGTCTTCCTGGCGGCCGTGCCGGTGCTGGCCGGGGTGGGATCGGTCGCCTCCGAGCAGCTGGTGAAGCGGACCGGCGCGCGGGCCGTGCTGCGAGTGGTCCAGCCCGCCGTCTGCCTCAGCCTGGCCGCCGCCGGGCTCGGCCGTACGCTCTGGCAACTCGCGCTCGCGCTGGGCGCGTTCGGGCTGCTGGTCGGTGCGCTGGACGCCAGTATGAACATGCTCGGGGTGGGCCTGCAGCACCGCTACGGCCGCTCGATCATGATCGGCTTCCATGCCGCGTTCAGCCTCGGCGGCATCCTCGGCGCGGCCGTCGCCGGCCTCGGCTCGCACTACGACCTCGGCCTGCCCGTCCTGTTCGGGACGGCGGCCGCCGTGATCGCCCCGCTCGCCGTCCTGGCGGGTAGCGTCCCCGCCGCCGGGCCCGCCGAACTCGGCGACGCCGTACGGGAGGCCGCCGAGGCCGCCGCCCGCGCGGTCCCGTGGCGGCCGCTGCTGCCGCTCTGCCTGGCGATGGCCTTCGCCTACATCGCGGACGCCTCGGTCTCCAACTACAGCGTCAAGTACCTCACCGACGGCCTGGGCAGCCCCGATGACGTCGCCAAGCTCTCGTACCTCGGCTACATGGTGGCGATGCTGCTCGGCCGGGCGGTCGGCGACCGCGCGGTCCAGCGCTGGGGCGCCGTCCCGGTGGTCCGCGGCGGCTCCGCGCTGGCCGCGCTGGGCTTCGCGGTGGCGGCCGCGGCGCCCGGTGCCCCGGCCGGGATCGCCGGGTTCACCGTGCTCGGCTTCGGGATCTGCGCGATCATCCCGCAGGTCTTCGCGGCCGGCGGGCGGCTCCTCCCGGCCGACTCGGACGCCGCGGTGGCCCGGCTCAACCTGTTCAACTACGTGGGGTTCCTGATCGGTTCGCCGCTGGTCGGGGCACTCGCGGACGCGAGCTCGTACCGCTGGGCGCTGCTCGCCCCGATGCTGCTGGTGCTGGCCGTGCTGCCGCTCGCCGCCCGCTTCGCCCCCGCCCCGGTGGCCGTCCCGGCCGGGGGGAAGGGCTCAGCGGAGCTCGTCCAGTGACTCCCGCAGCAGCACCCTGGCCCGGGTGAACCAGTCCGTCAGGACGGCGATCTCGTCCGGCGTGTAGTCGGCGAACAGTCCGCCGATCCGCTCGTAGAACGGGCCGTAGACCTGGAGGACGCGCTCCTGCGCGCCGGCCTCCATCACCACCCGCACCCGGCGGCGGTCGGCCGGATCGGCCTCCCGGCGGGCGTACCCGGCCTTCTCCAGCCGGTTGAGCACGCCCGTCACGGCGCCGGTGGTCAGCTGCGCGCGCTCGGCGAGGTCGCCGGCGGCCAGGGGCTCCGACGCCAGGGCGGCCTCGATGACGAAGCCGAGGCACGTCAGGTCGGTGACGTTGAGCCCGAGCCGGGCGGCGATGTCCTGCTGGCCGAACTGGGCGAGCGCGATCATCCGGTCCATCGCGTACAGCGCCTGCTCGGGCGTCGCCTGGGGGCGCGGCTTGCCCTTCACCCGGGATCTCCTTAGCATCTAAGTTACTTATCTCGTGAGATAAGTTGTTTCTTTCCCCGGGCCGGGAGCGGCCCCGCCCGGGAACCCGTCCATCACACCAAACGAGGAGACATGGGCGCACACGGCGATCACGACATGGGGCACACCGTCGCCGGCTGGACCGGGTCGGTCGTGGCCACCCTCGGCTCCGCGGTGGCGGGGGTGGCGTTCGCGGCCGGCTCGGCCGCCGGGCTCTGGCTCGGCGCGGGCCTGGTCCTCCTCGGCGGGCTGGCCAGCTGGGTCCTCCACCTGGCGGGCTGGGGCAAGCCCACCGGCCCGCGCCCGTACGGCCACCGGCACTGGCGCCGGCCCGACCCGGCGGGCCGCCGTGGGCACCCCGACTGCCTCGGCTGCCGGCTGGCCGGGCGCCGGCCCGAGCGCGCCCCCGCTCCCGCCTGCGGCCCCGCCCCCGCCCCCGCTGTCGTCGCCCCCGCCCCCGCCGCGGCGCCGGCGACCGGTCGGGTGCGCCAGCGGGCCGGGGCCTGAGCCCACCCGCGGCACGGGGGTCACCCGTACCCCGCGGACCCACCCGCCGCACGGGACTCGCCCCGGCCCGGGGGCGGCCCGGGCGCCCCCACCCGCTACGGTGGAGGCCATGCCCGAAGCCGAGCGTGACACCCCCTGCGGCCTGCACCTCTTCTGGGACGAGGCGGTCACCGCCTACGACTTCGGTCCCGGCCACCCGATGGACCCGACCCGGCTGGCACTCACCATGCGGCTGGTGGAGGCGCTCGGGCTGCACGCCGGACCGGGCGTGACCGTCCGCTCCGCCCCGCCGGCCGGCGACTCCACGCTGCGGCTGGTGCACACCCGCGAGTACGTCGAGGCGGTCAAGCACGCCGCCGAGCACCCCGACGAGCAGGACCAGCGGCACGGGCTCGGCACCGACGACAACTGGTCCTTCCCCGCCGTGCACTCCGCCTCCGCCCTGATCGCCGGGCAGTCGGTGGCCGCCGCCGAGGCGGTCTGGCGCGGCGAGACCCCGCACGCCGTCAACTTCGCCGGCGGCCTGCACCACGCCATGCCCGGCAAGGCCTCCGGCTTCTGCATCTACAACGACCCGGCCCTCGCCATCGCCCGGCTGCTCGAACTCGGCGCCGAGCGGGTCGCCTACGTCGACGTGGACGTCCACCACGGCGACGGCGTCCAGCAGGCGTTCTGGGACGACCCCCGGGTGCTCACCGTCTCGCTGCACGAGCACCCCGCCACGCTGTTCCCGCAGACCGGCTGGCCCACCGAGACCGGCGGCCCCGGCGCCCCGGGCACCGCCGCCAACCTGCCGCTGCCGGCCGGCACCGGCGACTCCGGCTGGCTGCGCGCCTTCCACGCCCTGGTGCCCGAGCTGCTGGCCGCCTTCCGCCCGCAGGTCCTGGTCACCCAGCACGGCGCGGACACCCACCTGGAGGACCCGCTCGCCCACCTCGCCGTCACCGTGGACGCCCAGCGGCTGATCGCCGAGGAACTGCACGCCCTCGCCCACGAGCACGCGGACGGCCGCTGGATCGCCCTCGGCGGGGGCGGCTACGCCGTCGTGGACGTCGTCCCGCGGAGCTGGACCCACCTGGTGGCCACCGCCGCCGGCCGGCCCGTCGACCCGGCCACCGAGACCCCGGAGGCCTGGCGCGCCGAGGTCTACCGGCGCACCCGCCGCCCGGCCCCGCTGCGGATGACCGACGGCGCCCGGCCGTCCTGGCGGGACTTCGACGCGGGTTACGATCCCGCCGACCGGCTCGACCAGGCGATCCTGGCCGCCCGCCGCGCCGTCCTGCCGCACCACGGCCTGCTGCCCTGAGCCGGGGCGGTGCGCACGCCCGCTACCGCAGACCGCCGAGCGACTACGTACTGCAACAGGCTTATCTCTCACCGTACGAGGACTGCGCTTCTCCCTCTTCCCACTGGTACCACCCATAACTACTCTGGGGATACACGTGTGCCGGTGGAGTCACCGGAGGGGAAGCCGGTGCCTTGCACACGGGTAAGGGTCGGGTGATGGTCATGAGTTCCGGCGAACGCCCCCTGCAGGAAGTCGTCTTCCTGACCGTGGCCGAGGTGGCCGCGGTCATGCGGGTGTCGAAGATGACGGTGTACCGGCTGGTGCACAGCGGAGAGTTGCCGGCCATCCGGGTCGGGCGGTCCTTCCGGGTGCCCCAGCAGGCGGTGCACGAGTACCTCAAGGAGTCCTACGTGCGGCTCGAGAGCGCGTAGGACCTGACCGGGTCGGGGTCCACAGCCGGTGGGCCCCGCACTCGTTTGCCACAGATTTCCCGCGAGTTTCCCGGTCCCGGGAGGCACGATTACGGCCCTGGCCGTACGGACGGTAGGCTAAGGCCCTCCGTCAGTCGTATGGACTCCGTCTCTCACGGGCGAGAGTCTCAGTGAGCGAGGGTTGTTCCGTGGGCTCTGTCATCAAGAAGCGTCGCAAGCGTATGGCCAAGAAGAAGCACCGCAAGCTTCTGAAGCGGACTCGCGTTCAGCGTCGCAACAAGAAGTAAGCGCCCCCGGCCGCGCTCCGCGCGCCCGGCGCTTCCACCGCCCGCCCAGGCCCCCGCGGCCCGGGCGGGCGGTGTCGTCTCACGGCACGGTACGGCGGCGCGGTACGGTGCACGCAGGCCGCCGAGCCGAGGAAATGGGGTGCAGCACTGTGGGGACGGTCGTGCTCGTCACCGGCGTGGCCCGCCGGCTCGGGGCCCGCTTCGCCGCCGAGCTCCGTCGCGGGCCCGGGGTCGACCTGGTGGTCGGCGTGGACGTGCAGCCGCCCCGGCAGCCCGTCGAGGAGCCGGACGGGCCCGCCGCGCCGTACCGGTTCCACCAGCTCGACCTGCGCCGCCCGGCGGTCGCCCGGGTGATCGCCGAGCACGGCGTCGACACCGTCGTCCACCTGGCCGTCAGCGCCACCGGACTGGGCTCCACCAACCGCTCGGCGGTCAAGGAGTCCAACGTCATCGGCACCATGCAGCTGCTCGGCGCCTGCCAGAAGGCGCCCGGGGTGCGCCGGCTGGTGGTGAAGTCGACCACCGGCGTGTACGGCTCGGCGCCGCGCGACCCGGCGGTGTTCACCGAGCGGACCCAGCCGAAGAACCTCCCCGGCGGCGGCTTCGCCAAGGACGTGGTGGAGGTCGAGGGCTACGTCCGCGGCTTCGCCCGGCGCCGTCCGGACGTCGCGGTGACGGTGTTCCGGTTCGCCAACATCGTCGGCCCCGGCGCCGACACCCCGCTCAGCGAGTACTTCGCGCTGCCGGTGCTGCCCACCGTCCTCGGCTACGACCCGCGGCTGCAGTTCGTCCACGAGGACGACGTGCTCGCGGTGCTCTCCCGGGCCTGCGAGGAGCCGGAGCCGGGCACCGTGAACACCGGCACCTTCAACGTCGCGGGGGAGGGCGTGCTGCTGCTCTCCCAGTGCGCCCGCCGGCTGGGCCGGCCGATGCTGCCGCTGCTGCTGCCCGCGATCAGCTGGATGGCCGGGCTGGCCCGGCAGACCCGGCTGGTCGACTTCTCGCCCGAGCAGCTCCGGCTGCTGACCCACGGCCGGGTGGTGGACACCGCCCGGCTGCGCGAGACCTTCGGCTACCGCCCGCGGTACACCACCCCGGAGGCGTTCGCCGACTTCGCCGCCGCGCAGTCGCCCGGTCTGCTGCCGCCGGAGCGGCTCGCCGCCGTCACCGACGGGCTGGCCGGGCTGCTCGGCCGCGACGCCGGCCCGTCCGCCCCCGCCACGCCGGCCTCCCGTCCGAACCGACCCAGGAGCTGAACCCGCGATGAGTGCCGCAGCCGAGAACGTGCCGGGCGAGGCGAAGGTCATCCCGATCGAGTCCGCGCCCAGCTGGAGCGAGCCCCACCGCCCGGCCGGGCTGGCCGACCAGCTGGCCGACGCCGTCGGAGGGGCGCTGGCCGGACGGCTCGGCCCGGCGGCCACCAGGCTGTTCGGCAAGGGCTGGGAGGGCCGCGCCACCGAGGGCCTGGCCTTCCTGCGCCGCCGCCTCACCGGCGACTACGAGGTGGACGAGTTCGGCTTCGACCGCGAGCTGACCGACCAGGTGCTGCTCTCGCTGCTGCGCCCGCTGGCCGAGAAGTACTTCCGGGTCGAGGTGCGCGGGATCGAGAACATCCCGGCCGAGGGCGGTGCGCTGATCGTCGCCAACCACTCCGGGACGATCCCGCTGGACGCCCTGATGACCCAGGTCGCGATCCACGACCACCACCCGAGCCGGCGGCACCTGCGGATGCTCGCCGCCGACCTGGTGTTCGTGCTGCCCGGCATCAACGAGCTGGCCCGCAAGGCCGGCCACACGCTGGCCTGCAACGAGGACGCCCAGGCGCTGCTGGAGCGCGGCGAACTGGTCGGGGTCTGGCCGGAGGGCTTCAAGGGCATCGGCAAGCCGTTCTCCGAGCGCTACAAGCTGCAGCGCTTCGGGCGCGGCGGCTTCGTCTCCTCGGCGCTGCGGGCGCGGGTGCCGATCGTCCCCTGCTCGATCGTCGGGGCGGAGGAGACCTATCCGATGATCGGCAACTTCAAGACGCTGGCCCGGCTGCTGGGCCTGCCGTACGTGCCGATCACGCCGACCTTCCCGTGGCTCGGGCCGCTCGGCGCGGTGCCGCTGCCGACCAAGTGGACCATCCAGTTCGGCGAGCCGATCGCCACCGACCGGTACCCGGTGGAGGCGGCGGACGACCCGATGCTGGTCTTCGACCTGGCCGACCAGGTGCGGGAGACCGTCCAGCACACCCTCTACAAGCTGCTGGTGCAGCGGCGTTCGGTGTTCTTCTGACGGCAGGCCGAGGGGCCCGGCGCTGTCGCCGGGCCCCTCGGCCGGGTGCTCCCGTCGTCAGCCGCCGAGGATCCGCAGCCCGGGCAGCAGCCCGGGGATCAGCGGCGGCACGTCGACGCCCTGCTGCTGGCCGCCGTCGGTGGCGGCGCTGGGCGACGCGGACGGCTGCGGCGGCGCCTGGTCGGGCGCCGGGTCGGGGCTCGGCGAGGGCTTGGTGCCGGTGAGCCCGTTGGTGAGGTTGTCGACCAGACCGTTGACCGCGGCCGGGGCGTTGCTGGGCACGCCGCTCGGGAGACCGGCCCCGCCGCTGCCGCCGGGCGTGCTCGCCCCGGCGGACGGGGGCCGCTCGGCGGTGCCGGGCTTGCCGGCGCCCGCACTGCCCGCGCCGCCGCCCTGGGCCGGCCCGGCGCCCGGTGCGGCGTTGCCGCCGCCGGCCGGGGTGTCGGCCGGGGAGCCGCCGTTCGCCGCGGAGCCCGCGCCGCCGCCCGTCCCGGTGCCGGCCGTACCGCCGCCCTTGGCGGGCGGCTGGGCCAGGCGCAGGGGCGCGACGTCCTCGCTTATGTCGTCGAAGAGCTGGTCGACCAGGTGCGCCTGCGGGATCAGCTGGACCGGCAGCTTGCTCTGCAGCTCGCTCCACCGGTCGTCCTCGTCCTGGGCGAAGCCGGCCAGGGTGCGCATCGGGTCGAGCGAGCCGTTGCTGCGGTAGACCGAGCGCAGCAGGTCGCGGCCCCTGAGGGCGTCGGCGTGCATGTCGTCCAGCGCCTTGCGGACCCGCTCGACGGTGCCCGGGCTGAGCGACCCGGCCGAATCCGCCCGGCCGACCAGGCTCTGGGCCTCGTCGAGCCGGGTGGCGGCGTTGCCGAGCAGGAGTTCGCCGCGCTCGCTGTCGGAGTCCGCGAGGTTGAGCCGGAGCCCTTCGAGGCCGCGCTTCATGCCGTAGAGCGTGTCCCCCGGCAGGGCGTTGGAGCTGGCGGCGGCCGCGCCGGCGAAGCTGCCGACGGCGAGGCCGGCGACCAGCCCGCCGATCGCGAACCGGCGGCTCCAGCGGCCGCGCGGGGCCGCCCGGAGCGCCCGGTGCCTGCGCTGGCGGGGCACCACGGCGCCCGGGCCGCCGGCGAACGCCTGCTCGAACGCGGCCATCAGCTGGGCGCGTTGGACGGTTCGGACCTGTGGGTCCAGCTCCGGCCCGGGCAGCGCGCCGAGTGCACCGGCCATGCCGACCAGCTCGGCCATGGCGGCCGAACCGGCTCCGGTGGAAGCGGTGTTGGCCGATTCGGCGGCTGCGGCGCCGCGTTGCTCTGCCTGGTGGGCCTCCAGCGCCTCGGCGAAGGCCTTCGCCCGCCGGTGCTCCAGCACGTTTGCCGTCACGGGCCACACCTCCCTTCGTCGTTGTCGACACCCCGGCCTGCCGGACGGTTGCCTCGGCGGGCCAAAGCCACTCCATCGGGTGAGAGGTCGCAATTCGACTTGACCGTACGCCTGGTGGGGGCTTGCACGCTGGCCAACGAGCGGTGCGGGCGGTCGGTTACGCACGGCTGATCATCGGACCGACCGTTCACCCGGACGTGTCGGGCCGGCACCGACGGTGACGGCCCTCCGGTTATCTCCCCCCGTGGTGCGGTGCTCACCGCGCGTCGGGCGGCAGCAGCCGGGCCAGCGTCCGGACCGCGCGGTACTGGAGGGTCTTGATGGCGCCCTCGTTCTTGCCCATGATCCGGGCCGTCTCGGCCACCGAGAGCCCCTGCAGGAAGCGGAGCGTGACGCACTCCTGCTGCTGCGGGTTGAGCCGGCGCACCGCCTCCAGCAGGGCGGCGTTGGAGAGCGACTCCAGCACCGACTCCTCGGGGCTGCGCTCGCACTCGTTGGAGTCGAGCATCTCGCCGGTGGTGACCTCCAGCCGGAACCGGCTGGACTTGAAGTGGTCGGCCACCAGGTTGCGGGCGATCGTCACCAGCCAGGCGCCGAAGTCCCGGCCCTGCCAGGTGAAGGTGCCGATCCGGCGCAGCGCGCGCAGGAACGTCTCGCTGGTGAGGTCCTCGGCGGTGGCCCGGCTGCCGACCCGGTAGTAGATGTAGCGGTAGACGGTGTCCGCGTAGTGGTCGTAGAGGCGGCCGAAGGCCTCGCTCTCGCCGGCCTGGGCCCGCTCGACCAGTTCCATGATCGGGTTGTGCTCGGTCTCGTAGCCGGGGCTCGGGGTCGTCCGGGTCCGGCTGCGGCCGGTGCCGGCGGTCCCGGAGCGGCCGCGCGAGCCGGTGCCGGCGGAGGAGCCGGCGGCGGTGGTGCGCAGTGCCAGGCCGACGGGCTGGGGCTGGCCGTAGCCGAACGGGGCGCCGGCGGGGACGAGTTGGGGCGAGGCGGCGAGCTGGCTGCGGAGCAGGCTGCGCAACAGCTCCAGTCCGGTGGAGATCTGTCGGGCGGAGGCCGGGCGGCCGCGGAGGCTGGTGCGGGAGCGCAGGGGCGCGGTCGACGGGCGGGAGGGTGCAGGCGCGTCGTTCCGGACGGGTGGGTACACGGGACTCCCAGAGGCAGAACTGTGGACGGATCACCTCCGCCTGCGCGGAGAGCACGCCCACGCCGCCCGGTCGGGAGGGGCACGTGGGTGACGTGCATCCAGGAGAGGATAACGCTTTGTGCAATGACAGCTACACCGTGTGGTCGAAGTGGTCGTTTGGGATCCACATGGCGCGCATATTCGGCTGACACTGACCGAACGTGTCATCGTTCATCCGGCTCAACGTGATCGAACGGGTGCGCTGGGTGACCAATTCGGCCGTCCGGCGGGCGGTTTCCCGGAGCTTGGCCTCGGTAATCCCCGACTTTCCCGGTCTGGCGAACGATCAGAACCGGTCAGCGGGTGGCAGGTTCGTTCAGAGGGTCCGGAGGGCCCGGTGGAGCCGGGGAGTTCGCCCGTACGAGGGGCGTGGTCGGTATGCGTATTGACTGCCGCTCACCCGTACAGGGGAGGGTTCCGCCATCACACGACCTAGGCGCGCTGCCGGCGGTGCAGGGCGACCGCGGCCGCCGCCGCGCCCGCGACGACGCCCAGCGCGGCCGCCGCCGGCAGGCCCACCCGGGCCGCCTTGCGCCCGGTCCGGAAGTCCCGCACCCGCCAGCCCTGGGCCCGGGCGTGCCGGCGCAGCGCGCCGTCCGGGTTCACCACGTACGGGTGGCCGACCAGCGAGAGCATCGGGATGTCGTTCGCCGAGTCGCTGTACGCGGCGCAGCGGTCCAGGTCGAGCCGCTCGTGCCGGGCCAGCGCGCGGACGGCGGCCGCCTTGGCGGGCCCGTGCAGCAGGTCGCCGACCAGCCGGCCGGTGTAGCGGCCGTCCCGGGCCTCGGCGACGGTCCCGAGGGCGCCGGTCATGCCGAGCCGGTGGGCGATCACCCGGGCCACCTCCAGCGGGGCCGCGGTGACCAGCCAGACGCGCTGGCCCGCGTCCAGGTGCATCTGGACCAGGGCCCGGGTGCCGGGCCAGATCTTGTCGGCGACGACCTGCTCGAAGACCTCCTCGCAGATGGCCTCCAGGTCGGCGGTGCGCTTGCCGGCCACCAGGCCGAGCGCCGTGTGCTGGGCGTCGGCCATGTGGTCCGGGTCCTCGGCGCCGTGCAGCCGGAACCAGGCCTGTTGCCAGGCGAACCGGGCGATGTCACGGCGGGTGAGGAAGCCGCGGCGGTAGAGGCCGACCCCGAGGTAGAAGATCGCGGCTCCGCGCAGGATGGTGTTGTCGCAGTCGAAGAAGGCGGCGGCGCGCGGGTCGTCCCTTTCGGGGGTGTGGTTGCCGGCGGGCGCCTTCGGGGCCTTCGCGGGCTTCCCGGTCGCCGGGGCCGGTCCCGCCGGGGCGGGCTCCTCCGCGGCCGGTTCCGCCGGTTCCGCCAGTTCCACCAGGGCGGTCGGCTCGACCCGCAGGGCGGCCTCCGCCGCCGCGGCTGCGGCTTCGCCGGCCAGGGCGGTCCGCTCGGTGGTGGAACGCCTAGCCTGGGTGAGCCTTCGGAGCACGGCCATGCCACCGAGCATAGCCAGCCGGCCCGGGAGGAGCCGTGACGGCGGCGTGCCCGCGCGGTGAACGGCGGACGGCCTCCGGCCGGGGGCCGAGCGGGCGGGGCGCGGCACAATGGCCGGGTGAGCCCACTGCTGCGACGTGACAAGAACCCGAGCCCGAAGCCGGCCGACCGGACCGTGACCCTGGTCGCCAAGCCGGGCTGCCACCTGTGCGACGACGCCCGGGAGGTGATCGTCAGGGTGACCGGCGAGCTGGGCGCCGGCTTCGAGGAGCTGGACATCATGCGGGACGAGGAGCTGTACCGGAAGTACGGGGAGCAGATCCCGGTCACCCTGATCGACGGTCGCCAGCACGACTTCTGGCGGGTCGACGAGCGCCGCCTCCGCGCCGCCCTGGGGGCCTGAGCGGGGAGCGGGTGACGCGGCCCACAGCGCCTCCCGGCGCCCCCGCCGACCGGCGGGGGCGGTTCGCCGAATCGTTGTGAAGAAAACCGGAATCGGCCTGGGGCGGTCCCTTGTGGTCGGCTTACGATCGAACTCGTTTGCGCCCGTGGGGGGCTGAGCACGCGAGGAGTGCCGCCATGCTTCCCGGCCCGACCCCAGGGTTGCCCGTCGCCCCCGCCGGGGCCGGGGGCTTCGCCGTCGTGGACGTGGAGGCGACCGGCCGCAGCCCGTGGCGGCACCGGGTGGTCGAGGTGGCCGTGGTGCTGCTGGACGGGGAGCTGCGTCCGGAGGCCGAGTTCTGCACCCTGCTGGACCCGCTGGGCCCGGTCGGCCCGACCCACGTGCACCGGATCGCCCAGGCGGACGTCGAGGGCGCCCCCCGGTTCCGCGAGATCGCGCCGCGGCTGCTGGAGCTGCTGGCCGGCCGGGTGCTGGTCGGCCATCACGTGACCTGTGACCACGCCTTCCTGGATCGCGAGTTCGCCCGGATCGGCGTCCCGCTGCCGCCGGTCCCGCTGCTCTGCACGATGCGGCTGGCCCGCGCCCACCTGCCGCAGGCCCGCGGCTTCGGCCTGGCGGCCTGCGCGGAGGCGGCCGGGCTCGGCTGGTACCCGGCGCACACCGCGCTGGGGGACGCCCGGGCCACCGCCGAGCTGCTGCGGCACTGCCTGGCGGCGCCGTCCTGCCCGCCGGACGACTGGGCGGTGCCGCTGCGCGAGGCGGCCCGGGTGCCGTGGCCGCGGCTGGGCCGGGCGCGCTCCCGGCCGTCGGGCGAGCCGGTCCCGCTGCTGCGCCGCGAGCCGCTCGCGTCGCCGGAGGACGCCCTGCCCGGGCTGCTGCGGGAGATCCTGCCGGAGCCCCTGCCGGATTCCCTGCCGGAGCCCCTGTCGGGGCCGCTCCCGCGACCCCTGGTCCCGCCCCAGTGCGGCCCGGGCACGGCCGGGGTCCGGCCCCCGGCGACGGCCCGGAAGGAAACCGGTGCTATGGGGTCAACGGCGTGATGCGCATCACTGTGCGGGGACAAATCGGACACCATCTTTGTGCACACGTTCACAAACGCATAGCCTGGCTGCCAAAGCCCAGCTTCACCCACAGGAGCACCGTGGCAATCGGCCGATCACCACAGAGCAGTTCGCAGACGCCCGACCAGGGCGCCGCGCGCCGACCCTCGCGTGCCCGGGGCATCCCGGAGGCGACCGTCGCCCGCCTTCCCCTCTACCTGCGGGCCCTCACCGCGCTCTCCGAGCGCTCGGTGCCGACCGTCTCGTCCGAGGAGCTGGCGGCCGCCGCCGGCGTGAACTCCGCGAAGCTGCGCAAGGACTTCTCCTACCTCGGCTCGTACGGCACCCGCGGGGTGGGCTACGACGTCGAGTACCTCGTCTACCAGATCTCCCGCGAGCTGGGCCTGACCCAGGACTGGCCGGTCGTCATCGTCGGCATCGGGAACCTCGGCCACGCGCTCGCCAACTACGGCGGCTTCGCCTCCCGCGGGTTCCGGGTGGCCGCGCTGCTGGACGCCGACCCCGCCGTGGTCGGCAGCACCGCGGCCGGCCTCCCGGTGCGCCACATGGACGAACTGGAGTCCATCGTGGAGAGCCAGCACGTCTCGATCGGCGTGATCACCACCCCGCCCGGTGCCGCCCAGCAGGTCTGCGACCGGCTGGTCGAGGCCGGCGTCACCAGCATCCTCAACTTCGCCCCGACCGTGCTGACCGTCCCGGACGGCGTGGACGTGCGCAAGGTGGACCTCTCCATCGAGCTGCAGATCCTGGCCTTCCACGAGCAGCGCAAGGCCGGCGACGAGCCCGACCGCACCGAGTCGGTGCTCGACCGCGCGCCCGGACCGGTCCGCGCGGCCGCGGCCAAGCTGCGCCGGGCCGCCGGCGGCAGCGGCAAGTCCCGCCCGGCCGCCGAGCCGGTCGCCGCCAAGGACGCCGAGGCGGCGGGCAAGGCCAAGCCCGGCAAGGGCGGCGAGGGTGAGCTCTCCGCGGTGATGCCGGCGTGAGTTACCAGAACCGTGGCACCAGGGGGCGGTCGTGAGTCTTCTTGTCGTTGGGCTGAGCCACCGCACCGCCCCGGTCGGCGTGCTCGAGCGCGCCGCCCTGACCGGTGACGTCCCGACCCGGCTGCTGCACGACGCGGCGGCCACCGCGACCGTCGCCGAGGCGGCGCTGCTGAACACCTGCAACCGGATCGAGCTGTACGCGGACGTGGACAAGTTCCACGCCGGCGTCGCCGAGCTGTCGCTGATGCTGGCCCACCACAGCGGGGTGGACCTGGAGGAGCTGACCTCGCACCTCTACGTCCACTACGAGGACCGCGCCGTCCACCACCTCTTCTCGGTCGCCTGCGGCCTGGACTCGATGGTGGTCGGCGAGGGCCAGATCCTCGGCCAGCTGCGCGACGCCCTGGCCACGGCCCAGGAGGAGCACACCGCCGGGCGCGGCCTGAACGAGCTGTTCCAGCAGGCCCTGCGGGTCGGCAAGCGGGCGCACAGCGAGACCGGCATCGACAAGGCCGGCCAGTCGCTGGTCACCTTCGGCCTGGAGCAGGTCGCGGCCGGCGCGGGCGAGATCGCGGGCAAGCGGGCCCTGGTGGTCGGCGCCGGTTCGATGAGCTCGCTGGCTGCCGCCACCCTGGTCCGCTCCGGCGTCACCGACCTGCTGATCGCCAACCGGACGCCCGAGCGCGCCGAGCGGCTGGTCGAGATCCTCGGCGCCGGCGTGGCCCGGACGGTCGAGCTGGCCAAGGTGCCCGAGGCACTGGCCGACGTCGACCTGGTGATCTCCTGCACCGGCGCGGCCGGCGTGGTGATCAAGGCCCAGGACGTCGCCGCCGCGGTGGCGACCCGCAACGGCGACGAGCCGCTGGCCCTGCTGGACCTCGCCATGCCGCGCGACGTCGACCACGCCGTGCACGAGCTGCCCGGCGCGCTCCTGGTCGACCTGGAGAGCCTCTCGCACGCCCACGCCGCCACCCCCGGCGCCGGGGACGTGGACGCGGTCTCCGGCATCGTCGCCGACGAGGTCGCCGCGTTCGGCGCCGCCCAGCGGGCCGCCCGGATCGCCCCGACCGTGGTGGCACTGCGGGCGATGGCCTCCGAGGTGGTCGCCGCCGAGCTGGGCCGCCTGGACGCCCGGCTGCCCGGCCTGGACGAGCGCTCCCGCGCCGAGATCACCCAGACCGTCCGCCGGGTGGTCGACAAGCTGCTGCACGCGCCGACCGTGCGGGTGAAGCAGCTGGCCGCCGAGCCCGGCGGCGCGTCCTACGCGGACGCGCTGCGCGAGCTGTTCGACCTCGACCCGGCGGCCGTGCACGCCGTCTCGGGCACCCCGATCGGCACCCAGCAGCCTTCGGGCGGGGGCGCCAGATGAACCGTCAGCCATCCCACGAGTACCACCGGGACGATCACCTCATGAATGGTCAACCGCTCACCGACCAGGCCCCGGCCGCCACCGCACCCCTGCGGCTCGGCACCCGGCGCAGCGCGCTCGCCATGGCCCAGTCGGGCATGGTCGCCCGCGAGGTGACCCGGCTCACCGGGCGCCCCGTCGAGCTGGTGGAGATCACCACCTACGGCGACACCTCCCGGGAGGCGCTGGCACAGATCGGCGGCACCGGCGTGTTCGTCTCCGCGCTGCGGGACGCGCTGCTGGAGGGCCGGATCGACTTCGCCGTGCACTCGCTGAAGGACCTGCCCACCGCCGAGCCCGCAGGCCTGGTGCTGGCCGCGGTGCCCGAGCGCGAGGACGTCCGCGACGCCCTGGTGGCGCAGGAGGGCCTGGCCCTCGGCGAGCTGGTCGAGAAGCTGGCCGGCGCGGGCCGCACCGCCCGGGTCGGCACCGGCTCGCCCCGCCGGATGGCCCAGCTGAACGCCTGGGCCCGGGCCCGCGGCGCCCAGCTGGAGACGGTCGCGATCCGCGGCAACGTGGACACCCGGATCGGCTTCGTCGCCTCCGGCGAGCTGGACGCGGTGGTGCTGGCCACCGCCGGTCTGAACCGGCTGGGCCGCAGCGCCGAGATCACCGAGCACCTCGACCCGGAGCTGATGACCCCGGCCCCCGGCCAGGGTGCGCTCGCCATCGAGTGCACCACCGCCGACCGCGGGCTGATCACCGCGCTGTCCGCCCTCGACCACCTCCCCACGCGGGTCGCGGTGGCCGCCGAGCGCGCCCTGCTGGCCACCCTGGAGGCCGGCTGCTCCGCGCCGGTCGCCGCGCTGGCCACCTGGGGTCACGAGTACGAACTGCGGCTGGAGGGCGTGGTCGGCACCGTCGACGGCGCCACCCTGCTGAAGATGTCCGCCAACGGTCCGATCGTCCTCGACGAGACCGCCGAGCAGCAGGCGACGGCCCTCGGCCACGCCCTCGCCGCCCGGCTGCTCGACGCGGGCGCGGCCGCCCTGATGGGGGAGCGAGCCCGATGAGCCCCACCGCTGCCACCGACACCCCGTTCCCGGCCGACAGCCCGTTCGCGGGCGGGCCGGCCCCCGCCGGGCGGTGCACCTTCCTGGGCGCGGGCCCCGGGGACCCGGGCCTGCTGACCCTGCGCGCGGTCGAGGTGCTGGCCTCGGCCGACATCCTGGTCGCCGACCCGCTGACCGCCGCCGCCGTGCGCAGCCACTGTCCGGCCGGCGTGCAGGTGCACACCCCCGCCGTCGAGGGCGCCGAGTTCGACCTGGCCAAGCTGGTCGCCGAGGCGGTCCGGGCCGGCAAGCACGTGGTCCGCACGGTCGACGGCGACCCGGGCCTGGACGGCTGCGCCGCCGAGGAGATGCTCAGCTGCGCCGGTGACGGGATCGCCTTCGAGGTGATCCCGGGCGTCGCCCAGTCGGTCGGCGTGCCGGCGTACGCGGGCGTGCCGCTGCGCGGGACGGCCGGCACCGACGTGCGGTTCGTGGACGGCGCCGCGCTGCTGGCCGGCAGCCCGGTGGACCTGGGCGCGCCGGAGACCACCCTGGTGGTCCGCACCACCCTGGGCCAGCTGCCGGCCACCGCCAACGCGCTGGTCGCCAACGGCCGCAAGCCGGAGTCCGCGCTCAGCGCGACGCTCTCCGGCACCACCACCCGGCAGCGCACCTTCACCGCCACGCTGGCCACCATCGCGGCCGACCTGAAGGCGGCCCGGGTGCTGCCCTCGCCGGTCTCCGCCCCGGTGGACCCGGCGACCTCGGTGATAGCCGTGGTGGGCGAGCAGGTCGCCCACCGCGCCTCGCACTCCTGGTTCGAGACCAAGCCGCTGTTCGGCTGGAACGTGCTGGTGCCGCGCACCAAGGAGCAGGCCCACGGCCTGTCCGAGCAGCTGCGCTCGTACGGCGCGGTGCCGCAGGAGGTGCCGACCATCGCGGTCGAGCCGCCGCGCACCCCGCAGCAGATGGAGCGGGCGATCAAGGGCCTGGTCACCGGCCGCTACGAGTGGATCGCCTTCACCTCGGTGAACGCGGTGCGCGCCGTCCGCGAGAAGTTCGAGGAGTACGGCCTGGACGCCCGGGCGTTCGCCGGCATCAAGGTCGCGGCGGTCGGCGAGACCACCGCGCAGGCGCTGGTGGACTTCGGCGTGAAGCCGGACCTGGTGCCCTCGGGCGAGCAGTCCGCGGCCGGCCTGCTGGAGGACTGGCCGCCGTACGACCCGGTCTTCGACCCGATCGACCGGGTGCTGCTGCCGCGCGCCGACATCGCCACCGAGACCCTGGTGGCCGGCCTGGTCGAGCTGGGCTGGGAGGTCGACGACGTGACCGCCTACCGGACGGTGCGCGCCTCGCCGCCGCCGGCCGAGACCCGCGAGGCGATCAAGGGCGGCGGCTTCGACGCGGTGCTCTTCACCTCGTCCTCGACCGTGCGGAACCTGGTCGGCATCGCCGGCAAGCCGCACAACGTGACGGTCATCGCCTGCATCGGCCCGGCCACCGCGAAGACCGCCGAGGAGCACGGCCTGCGGGTCGACGTGATGGCTCCGGCCCCGTCGGCGGCGGCACTGGCCCAGGCCCTGGCAGACTTCGGGGCCAAGCGCCGCGACACCGCGACGGCGGCGGGCGAGCCGGTCTACCGGCCCAGCGAGCGCCGCCCCGGCTCGCGCCGCAAGGCCCGCTGAGTCCCTGCGCGAGAAGCACCCAGGCCGGGGGCGGTCCACCCGCCGCCCCCGGCGCTGCACAACCGTTCGGAGAGAGAAGCCGTGTCCGCTGAATTCCCGTACGTTCGCCCCCGCCGGCTCCGGCAGAGCCCGGCGATGCGCCGCCTGGTCGCCGAGACCCGGCTGCACCCGGCCGAGCTGATCCTCCCGCTGTTCGTCCGCGAGGGCGTCAGCGAGCCGGTCCCGGTGACGTCGATGCCGGGCGTGGTCCAGCACACCCGTGACACCCTGCGCAAGGCCGCGGTCGAGGCCGCCGAGGCGGGCCTGGGCGGGGTCATGCTGTTCGGCGTGCCCGCGGTGCAGGACGCCGTCGGCAGCGAGGGCACCAACCCGGACGGCATCCTGCAGCAGGCGATCCGCGACGTGGTCTCCGAGGTCGGCGACTCCCTGGTGGTCATGTCCGACCTCTGCCTGGACGAGTACACCGACCACGGCCACTGCGGCGTGCTGGCCGCCGACGGCAGCGTGGACAACGACGCGACGCTGGAGCGCTACGCCGAGATGGCCCGGGTGCAGGCCGACGCCGGCGTCCACCTGGTCGGCCCGTCCGGGATGATGGACGGCCAGATCGGTGTCGTCCGCCGGGCGCTGGACGAGGCCGGGCACCAGGACGTGGGCATCCTCGCCTACACCGCCAAGTACGCCTCGGCGTTCTACGGCCCGTTCCGGGAGGCGGTCGGCTCCTCGCTCAAGGGCGACCGCAAGTCCTACCAGCAGGACCCGGCGAACGCCCGGGAGGCGCTGCGCGAGCTGGAGCAGGACCTCGCCGAGGGCGCCGACCTGGTGATGGTGAAGCCGGCCATGGCCTACCTGGACATCCTGCGGCAGGTGGCCGACGCCTCGCCGGTGCCGGTCTCGGCCTACCAGGTCTCCGGCGAGTACGCGATGGTCGAGGCCGCCGCGGCGAACGGCTGGATCGACCGGGAGCGGATGATCCTGGAGACGCTGACCTCGATCCGCCGGGCCGGCGCCCAGCAGATCCTCACCTACTGGGCGCTCGAAGCCGCCGCGATGGTCCGGTAGCGCGCCACCGTACGCCGGAAGGCCGGGTACCTCCCGCGGGAGGTACCCGGCCTTCACGCTGTCACCGGCTCGCCGTTACCAGCCGCCGATGTGGGCGAAGCCCTCCTCGCCGCCGGCCAGGTCGGTGGAGGTGGCGGCCCCCCAGCCGTGGGCACCGGTGAGGATGTGCGAGGTGTGGGCGACGCCCCACCACTCACCGGCCGCGAACACCGGGTGCGCCGAGGCGACGAACTCGCCGCCGCCGGCCAGGCCGACGTGGGCGAACGCCGGGGTGGCGACGCCGGCCAGCGCCAGCGCGCCGAAGGCGGTCAGTGCGGCCTTGCCCAGCTTGCTCTTCATGGATCTGCCCTCTCGTTCGGAGCGCTCGTTCGGAGCGCTCTGCCACTGATCACGTGAACACACGCTGCCGTCCGCCGAGGCGCCCCACGCGCCGCGCCGACGGCCTGTCACCCGGCCGGACCGCACCCGAACGGGGGGCCCGGCCGGACACTCGATCGCCGCAAAGCCCGGAGGGCCCGGGGAGAAGTCCCCGGGCCCTCCGTCCGCGCCATGCCCCTGGATCAGCCGATCAGGTGCGAGACACCCGCGTCGCCCGAGGACTGGGTGTTCTGGCCGACGTTGCAGATCTGCTTCGGGGTGCTGTTGAGGACCGGAACCTCGACCGGAACCGCGACACCGATGACGGCGACCGCGATGTTGTGCACCTCGGGGAGGCAGACGTTCGCGTTGTCCAGGGTGTGGAAGTTCGGGCTGCCGTTGCCGTGGGTGCCGGTCTGGTTGGTGCCGCCGTTGCCCTGGGCGGAGACGGCCGAGCCGTCCGAGTCGGCGATGGCGGAAGCCGAGCCGGCGGACATCGCGATGGCGGCGGCGGCCAGGCCGGCGGCGGCGAGGGTCTTCTTGATCATTTCTGGGTTTCCTCTCGGGGGTGAATCGGGGAGCGATTCGAAGGGTGGTTCAGGGGGGTGGTGCAGCTGGGGGAGCGGGTCAGCCGATCAGGTGCGAGACGCCGGAGTCGCCCTTGCTCTGGGTGCCCTGGCCCTGGGTGCAGTACTGCTTGCCACCGCTGTTGGCGATCGGGACCTCGACCGGGACGGCCACGCCGAGCACGCCGACCGCGATGTTGTGGATCTCGGGGAGGCAGACGTTCGCGTTGTCCAGGAAGTGGAAGTTCGGGCTGTTGTCGCCGACGGTGCCGGTGAAGTTGGTCCCGCCGTTGCCCTGGAGGGACGCGGCGGAGCCGTCCGAGTCCGCGATGGCCGAGGCCGGCGCCGCGGCGGCGGCCAGCGCGGCGACGGCCAGGCCGGCGGCGGCGAAGGACTTCTGGATCATGGGGAGATCCCTCTCTGAAATGCTTTTGGTTTCCGTGCGTACAACGCGTACAACGCTCAGACCCGGTCTGCGGTCACTGACATTGAGATCAAAGAATGACGGCACGGAAGGTTACGGGGATTTTTGAAAAGAGTCCGGGAGGCGCGGCCGGAAGGGGTTTGCGGTCGGATTATTAGGCCGAACCGGTTAACCGCCGCAATCCGGGCTCCGGGTGACTCGTTGAGACAGAGTGCTTTCCGGCTGCGCCCGCGCAGCCGTCCCCCCAGATCCCCAGTACGGACAGCAGAACGGTGAAAAGCATGAAGTTCTCCAAGCGGGCCGGTGCGATGCTGCTGGCGGTCGGTGCGGGCATGCTCGCCTCCCCGGGGGCGGCGTCCGCCGCCGCCGTCAACCCCGACCAGGTCGGGGCTCTGGAGGACAGGCTGGCCACCCAGCAGGTCCCGGTCGACGTGCCGCTCGCCCCGCTGGACAGCCGGATCTCCGGCGGCATCCCGACCTCCCTGGTGATGCCGCCCGTGCCCGGCCGGACCACCGGCACCGAGCTGGTCCCGGACCGGCTCGTCCCGGCGCTCGGCACCGGCAAGGTGGGGCCGACGGCCAAGGCCGAGCTGCCGCTGCCGCTGGTCGACCAGGGCGCCGACCTCGGCGAGCTGCTGCTGGAGGCCCCGGCCGCGCCGCTGCACGCCGACACGCCCGGGATCGGCCTCGGCAAGCCGCTCGCGCTCGCCCAGGACGGCACCGGCCAGCTGGCCGACGGGGCGCTCAAGGTCGACGAGCTCGACCCGCGGCTGATCACCGGCGCGGTCCAGGCCGTCCCGGGCGCCAAGGCGACCCTCGGCAACGAGGACGAGCGGATCTCGGTCACCGACTCGCTGGAGAACCTGGCCACGACCACCACCGCGACCACCACCGGCGTGGTGCAGCAGACCGGGGTGGCCGGGCTCGCCAACCTCTGAGCCGTCCGCCCCCGGGCACGCGGCTCGGCCGTTCCGCCGCCCGAGAGCCCGGTACCCCTTCCGCGAGGACGGGGTACCGGGCTCTCGGGCGTCCGGTGCCCGGGGCTCAGCCGGGCAGGGCGCCGAGCAGCTGCCCGACCACCGGCAGGTCCCGCGGCCCGCCGCCGGCGCTCAGCGGACCGGTCAGCGTCCCGGTGGAGACCGGCGCCAGCCCGGAGTTGTCCGGCTGGACGGTGGCGCCGTTGTTCAGCACGTCGGCCGAGGAGTTGGCCCACGGGTCCAGGCGCAGGTCCTTGACCGGCGCGATGCCGTAGCCGATGCCGGCGGTCGTGCCGCCGAGCGCCTTGGCGACGTCGGTCTTGGCCAGCGAGGCGCCGCCCTCGGCCGGCGCCGCGTGCGCCGGGGCGGTGCCGGCGCCGAGCAGCATCGCGGCGCCCAGGGCGGCGGCGAGGCCGGCCCCGCTCTTCTTCGAAACCATGCGGAGTCACCCTTCGGGGGTCGGGGCCCCGGGCGGCTGGACTGCGCCCGGGTACGCCGAACTGCCCCCCGGCCGGCTGGTCGGGGGGCAGGACGGCCGGAACGCGTGCCGATCGGGGATCAGCAGTCGTCGTCGTGGTCGTGGTGCGGGTGCGAGTCCACGTTGGCGCAGCTGTTGCCGAACGCCGGGTTCAGGGCGCCGATCACGTCGACGGAGTTGCCGCACAGGTTGACCGGGATGTGCACCGGGATCTGGAGCTGGTTGCCGGAGATGACACCGGGGGAGCCGGCGGCGACGCCCTCGGCGCCGGAGCTGGCGGCGGCGGAGCCCGCGGCGCCCAGCACCAGGCCGGCAGCGGCGGCGGACAGGACGGCGGCCTTCTTCACGTTCTGCATGGGGGTTGATCTCCTCGATCACACACGGGTTGAGCGGGCCGCACCCCGACGGCAGCGGGGTGCGGCACGGACTCGGTGAGGTGGCTGTCGCCGGTGCGGCGACCGCCGGTTCAGCCGATGTTGGCGCAGTGGTTGCCGAACGCCGGGTTCAGGATGCTGACGATGCCGATGGAGTTGCCGCAGACGTTGACCGGGATGTGCACCGGGATCTGGATCTGGTTGCCGGAGAGCACACCGGGGGAGCCGGCGGCGACGCCCTCGGCGCCGGAGCTGGCGAACGCGCCGCCGGCCGCGCCGACCACCAGGCCGGCGGCGGCGAGGGACAGGGCGGCGGCCTTCTTGAGGTTACGCATGTGGTTCTTCCTCCGTTTTCTGCCCGACCGTAAATGGGGAAATAGTCGGGAGCCGGGCGAAAGGAAATCATCGCCCGCTGGCTTCTGGGAATGCCGTGATTGTCACTCTGGCGGCCCAAGTGGCGCGTGTCGCCCGTGGCTTGGACGATGGGCGGCGGCCGCGTCACCGCACGTCGCGAACAATTCCCGCACGGCCGGGAACAATTCGCGCAGACGCGCGACCAGGAGTAATTCCGGACGGGCTCGGACCGGCGGCGGATCTCCCGGAGTCGGGGGGCCGTCCGGCGGTCGTGGGCCGGGCGGCCGGTCGGAGCGCGGTCAGGCGTTCGCGCAGTGGTTGCCGAACGCCGGGTTGAGCAGGCCGACCAGGTTGGCCGAGTTGCCGCACACGTTCACCGGGATGTGCACCGGGACCTGGATCTGGTTGCCCGAGGCCACGCCGGGCGAACCGGCCGCAACGCCCTCGGCGGAGGCGCCGTTGGCGTGGTGGGCGGCGGCGACGCCGGCGCCGGCGGCCAGCATGGCGGCGGTGGCCGCGGTGCCGAGGACGCCGTGGGCGAGCTTGCGCATGTGCGGTACTCGATTCGTTCTAGAGGGCCTGTGTGGAGCGTGTTCCGCCAGGGAGAACGAGGGAGCGCCCGGGGGGAAACGGTCGGGCCCGGCGATCACCCGAATGCCTGGTGCCGGGCGCGTTGAGCCACTTGGGTGACAAAGCACCCGCCGTCGCAACCGGGTCGAGCAGGTCTCGTTCTAGATGTCGCACTCCCCGTGCATATCTGTCGATCAGTCAGGAGGCTCCTATGAGCATCAAGAAGACGGCCGCCGTCGGTGCCGCCGTGGTAGGCATCGTGGCGGCCGGTGCCGGCACCGCGATGGCCAGCTCGGGCGCGGAGGGCGTCGCCGCGGGTTCCCCCGGCGTCATCTCCGGCAACCAGATCCAGGTTCCGGTGCACGTGCCGATCAACCTCTGCGGCAACACCGTCAACGTGATCGGTCTGCTCAACCCGGCGTTCGGCAACCACTGCGTCAACGCGGGCTGATCCGCGCCCGGTTCGGCCGGCGCGAGCCGCCGTTCCGCGCTTCCCTCCTGGGGCGCGGGGCGGCGGCTCTCCGCTTTCCGGACGCGCCGCGCGCCGTTCGTCCGGACCGGCCGCGCGGCGACTCCCGGTGCCGTCGCACACCTTGTTGCGTTACCGGCCGGTACCTAGAATGTGAGACCTGCTCACCTTCCTTCGCTCCGAGTCGTCCGGCACCCCCTCGGCCGGGCGGGATCCCCCACCCCGCAAGGAGTTGCGTGTGATCAGGTCAAGATTGTCAGGTGCGCGCCAGTCATTTCCGGGTGCGCGGCGCTCGCCGTACGGCGCACTGCTCGCGGCGGGCGCCCTCGTCGCCACCCTCGGTCTGGCCGGGGCCCCCGCCGCCCTCGCCGACGCCGCCCCCGCCGCCGGCACCGCCAAACCGGCCGCGATCGTCGCCCTCGGCGACAGCGCGATCTCCGGGGAGGGCGCCGGCACCGACACCGGCGACGGCTACTTCCCCGAGACCGACAGCCCCACCGACTACTGCCACCGCCACCCCAAGTCGGAGATCTTCGTCACCGGCATCCCCGGCGTCACCCCGGTCGACCTCGCCTGCTCCGGCGCCCAGACCGGCGACCTGGTCAGCGACCCCGAGCTGGCCAGGATCACCGGGCCGGGCAGCGGTGACTTCGGCGAACCCAAGCAGGACGTCCAACTCGCCGAGGTGGCGGGCAAGTACGACGTCAAACTGGTCGTCGTCACGATCGGCGCCAACGACGACTTCGACTTCAGCGGCATCATGATGCACTGCCTCGCGCAGTACTTCCCCGTCCCCAAGGACCAGGGCTGCCGCGACACCATCGGCAGCCAGGAGATCGCCCAGCGGGCCGAGCGGGTCCGCCCCAAGGTGGTCGCCGCGCTGCAGAACGTCCGGCGGACCATGCGCGGGGCCGGCTATGCCGACTCCTCGTACCAGCTGGTCTACCAGTCGTACTTCAACCCGATCACGCCCGACATCCGGCGCAACGACTACCTCGGCAAGATCGCCGACGGCTGCCCGGCCTTCCCCGAGGACCTCGCCTGGGGGCACAACTGGGTGGTGCCGCTCTTCAGCGACACCCTGCGCGCCGCGGCCGAACAGGTGCCCGGCGTCCGGTACCTGGACCAGCGGCGGGTCGCCTTCGGCCACGAGGTCTGCGCCGAGTGGACCAGCTCCCCGTACGAGTACACCAACGGGGACGTCATCAACCTCTCCGAGTGGGTCCGCAACGGCTGCGACGCGCAGATCGGCATTCCCGGGCTGTGCATGAACATGGTCCGCCAGTCGTACCACCTGCGGGTGGCCGGTTACCGCGGCGAGGGCGTCTGCCTCGGCCAGTTCTACGCCCGGCCCGACCAGCAGCAGGCCTACTGCACGCTCGACCAGCAGAACGTCACGTCCATCCAGCCGCTCGCCCCCGGCCGGCCGTTCGCCGACGCGCCCGAGGACGGCGCCTGGTACCAGCTCACCAGCGCCGCCGACGGGAAGGTGCTCGACCTCACCGGCGGGGGCACCTACGGCGACTCCGTCAACGGCCGGCCCGCCATCACCTACGCCGCCACCGGCGGGCTCAACCAGTCCTTCGTCCTGGAGGCCGAGCAGGGCGGCGGCTACGAGCTCGACTTCAGCGGCAACCGGAACATGTGCCTGGACGCCAACGCGGGCTCCACCGCCCCCGGCACCCGGATCCAGCAGTGGGGCTGCAACGGCGGCGGCAACCAGCACTGGGTCTTCAAGCCCGCCGGCAACGGCCTCTACAAGCTGGCCGACTCCCAGGACCAGACCAAGGTGGTCACCGCGAGCGGCGACCTCGACGCCAAGGGCAACCGGCTCGTCGAACTCGCCGCCGACACCGGCGCCGCAGGCCAGCTCTGGCGGCTCACCGAACTCGGCATCGTCTACCTCCACGGCTGATCCGCCCCGCCCGCCCCGTCGCCCCCGCCCGGTCAACCGGGCGGGGGCGACGGCACTCCTGCGGGTGCTCCGGCGGGGCCGGCCGGGAGGGTGCGGAGCGCGGGGCCGGTGGGCCGGGCGGCAGCTGGGGCGCGCTGGTTCGTGCGCGTACCCCGTCCGGCGGGGAGGAAGTCTAATGCATCGTCAGATGCCTTGAGGGGTGGTTGCCTTGGCGTGACGGCCGCCGTGCGCGGCGGTGGATAATCCATCGGGTGATCGCCACTCTGGAGGACGCCGGCCGGCTGCTCCGCCCTGCCGCGTACCTCGGGATCGTCGCCCGGCCGCTGTACCTGCTGCCGCTGCTCCGCACCGGCGTGCTGTCCGCGCTGCTGTCCGCCGAGGCGGCGGACGCCGGCTGGGCCGCGCGCTTCGGGGTGGAGCTGCACTCGCTGGAGCAGCACACCCTGATCCGTGAGGGCGGTGCCGCCGGCGCGAGCCTGGACGAGCTGACCGCCCGGCTGCCCGGGCTGACCGGCACCCGCTGGCGCGGCCGCGAGCTGCGGCTGGCCGGCTACGGCAGCCACCGCGAGCACTGGACCGCCGCCGTGGAGGCCACCGGCGCCCGGCTGCTGGCGCCGCCGCTGCGGGCCGACGCCGAGGTGTTCGGCGACAAGACCGCGATGCGCGAATGGTTCGGCCACCTCGGCGTGCCGGTCCCGGCCAGCACCGTGGTGGCCGGGACGCTCGACCACGCCGCGCTGCGGCACCGGTTCGGCTCGGTGTACGTCGCCCAGACCCCGCGCGGCTCGGCGGGCAACGGCACCCACCTGGTCCGCTCCGCCGAGGACGCGGCCGCCCTGCCCGCCCGCGACCGCTGGCTGGTCAGCGAGTACGTCGGCGACACCGCGCTCAACGTGCACGGCTTCGTCGGGCTGGACGGTCTGCCGCAGGTGCTCCGGCCCTCCCTGCAGCTGATCGGGATCGAGGCGGCGGGCGCCGGGTTCGGCCAGTACGCCGGCTGCGACTTCGAGGCGCCCGGGCGGCTGGCGCCGCGCGCGGTGGCCCGCTGCCTGGAGGCGACCGAGCGGATCGGCTGGGGCCTGGCCGGCCTCGGCTACCGGGGCGTCTTCGGGGCGGACTTCGTGCTCCGGGACGACCGGGCCCTCGCCCTGGAGATCAACTGCCGGATGCAGGGTTCCAGCTGGCTGCTCGGCGAGCTCGAGCTGGAGCGGGCGGACGGGCGGCTGCCCACCGCGCTCCGGCACGTGCTGGAGCGGCACGGCGTCCCCACCCTCGGCAAGCCCGACCCGGACCCGGCGTACGGCGTGCAGCTGACCGTCCGGCACACCGGCGCCCCGGCGGAGGCCGTTCGGGTGCCGGCGGCCGGGGCGTACGCGCTGCGCGAGGGCGCGCTGGTCCGCCGGGGCGACGCGGCCGGCCTGCTGGAGTGCGGCCCCGACGAGACCGTGCTGGTCAACCTGCCCCCGGCCGGTGCGGTGCTGCGGCCCGGTGCCGTCCTCGCCCGGTTGGTGACCCGCCGTTCCCTCACCGCCCCGGACGGCCGCACCCTCACCGCCGGCGGCCGGACCCTGGTCGACGCCCTGCACCGGCTGTACTCCTTCGGGGGTCCGGCACGGAAGGTTGACGCGGGCACCCGAACCCCCGTGTCGTAGGCTCGCCCGGCGGCGGCGCGTTTCGTGGCCGCGCCGATCACGAGCGGGGGCGGGGAGTCCAGAGCTGATGAGCACGGCATCGAGCACATCGAGTACGGAGCCGGCGAGCGCGGAGCCGCCCGGCGCCGACGAGCGGTCCGGGGGCGCGGAGCTCCAGAGCCGGTTCGCCGCCGCGGTGGACCGCTTCGCGCCCGCGCTCGGCGCGTACGCGGTGGTCAAGGCGACCGGCCTGACCGTCTTCATGCTGCTGCTCTCGCACACCGGGGACTTCCTGAAGAAGGAGGTCGGCCGCGGCGGCGGCGCCCGGCCCTGGGACGTGCTCGGCACCTGGGACGGCATCTGGTACCAGCGGATCGCCGAGAACGGCTACGACCCGCAGCTGATCCCGCTGCACGGCTACCCGCTGGCCACCTACTACGAGAACTCGGCCGCGTTCTTCCCGCTCTACCCGTGGCTGATGCGGCTGGTCGGCTCGGTCACCGGCCTCGGCCCGTACGGCTCCGGGATCGCCGTCTCGGTGATCGCCTCGTTCGTCGCGGCGGCCGGGATCTTCGCGATCGCCGAGCGGCTCGGCGGCTTCCGGGCCGGGGTGATCGCCGCCGTGATCTGGGGGCTCTTCCCGGGTTCGGGCGTGGAGTGGGCGGTCTACTCGGACTCGCTGTTCGTCGCGATCTCCGCCTGGGCCTGCTACTGCGTGATGACGCACCGCTGGCTGACCGCCGGGGTGCTCGCCCTCGCGGCCGGCCTGAACCGGCCCACCGCCGCGGCGCTGATCGCGGCCGTCTCGATCGCCGCGCTGGTGGCGCTCGTCCGGCGGACCGACGGCACCGCCCGTCCGCTGACCGCGATGCTGATCACCCCGTGGGGCCTGCTCTGGTACGTCGCCTGGGTCGGCTACCGGATGGACGACTGGGGCGGCTACTTCAAGCTGCAGCGCGGCGCCTGGAACCGCTACTTCGACTGGGGCGCCTCCACCTCCCGCACCTTCCTGGACGTGATCACCGGGCACTGGGACTTCTGGCAGTCCAACCCGGCGCCCGACCTGATCGCGGTGGCCCTGCTGATCGCGCTGCCCGGGCTGCTGGTGCTGCTGTTCCGCGCCCGGCCGCCCCTGGTGCTGGTGGTCTTCACCCTGCTGACCGTCTTCACCGCGCTGAGCAGCAACCAGATCTTCGGCAACATCTCGCGCTACCTGCTGCCCGCGTTCCCGCTGTTCATCGGCCTGGCGCTCGCGCTGCGCCGGCTGCGGCTGCCGACCCTGGCCGGCCTGTTCGCCATGCCGGCGGTGGCGGCCGGCTGGTACGCCGGGTACGCGCTGTTCGAGATGGGCATCCCGTAGACCCGTCCCGTAGACCCGTCCCGCAGGCCCGTCCTGCCTTTCTCCTGCGGCCCGTACCGCAGCCGTCCCGCGCCCGTGCGCCGGACCACGACGCCCCCGGGGCGCGGAAGGTGGTTCGTCACGGGATCATCCGGCGCGGGACGGCATTGCTAACCTCGGACGCATGACGACGAGCCCGCCCGTGCGCCAGATCCGCGACATCTCCGGTCTGCTGGACCACGCCAGTCACGTGCTGGCGACCCGGATGGCGGCCGCCTTCACCGAGCTCGGGATCACCCCGCGCGCCTACTGCGTGCTCTTCCACGCGCTGGAGGCCGAGCGCACCCAGATCCAGCTGGCCGAACTGGCGGACCTGGACAAGACCACCATGGTCGTCACCGTCGACGAGCTGGAGAAGGCCGGGCTCGCCGAGCGCCGCCCGTCCGCCACCGACCGCCGGGCCCGGATCATCTCGGTGACCGAGGCGGGGGAGCGGGCCGTCGTGCAGGGCACCGCGATCGCCGACAGGGTCCACCGCGAGGTGCTGGACTCGCTGCCTGACGGGGAGCGGACGGCCTTCGTCTCGGCCCTGTCCCGGCTGGTGGACGGGCCGCTGGCGGAGCCCGTGGAGAGCGACCGGACGGTCCGGCGGGCCCGTCGCTCCCGGAGCTGAGGACCGAACGGGACCTTCCCGAGAAAGATAGTCCCGAACAAAACCATCTGTTAGTGTCTTACCCGGTACTCGACCCACCGGGAGACCCGCCATGACCACGCACGCCCCGACCACGCCCTCGCCGACCACGCCCGCCCGGGCCCAGCGCGCCTCGACCGGGCCCGCCCCCTCGGCGCCCGCCCCGGGTCGGCCCGCCCCCGCCCGATCCCGCTCCCGCGCGCTCGCCCTCGCCGTGCTCTGCGCCGGGACGCTGATGATCATCCTGGACGGCTCCATCGTCACCGTGGCCCTGCCGGCCATCCAGGACGACCTCGGCTTCACCCCCGCCGGCCTGACCTGGACGGTCAACGCCTACCTGATCGCCTTCGGCGGCCTGCTCCTGCTGGCCGGCCGGCTCGGCGACCTGGTCGGCCGCAAGAAGGTCTTCGTCGCCGGGCTGGCGCTCTTCACCGCCGCCTCGCTGCTCTGCGCGGTCGCCACCGGCCAGGGCGTGCTGATCGCCGCCCGCTTCCTCCAGGGCGTCGGCGGCGCGATGGTCTCCGCGGTCAGCCTCGGCATGATCGTCACGCTCTTCCCCGAGCCGCGCGAACGCGGCCGGGCGATCGGCGCCTTCAGCTTCACCGGCGCGACCGGCGCCTCGATCGGCCAGGTGCTCGGCGGCGTCCTCACCGAGGCCCTGAACTGGCACTGGATCTTCCTGATCAACCTGCCGCTCGGCCTCGCCGCCGCCCTGCTCGCCGTCCGGGCACTCGACGCCGACCGCGGCCCGGGGCTGCGGGCCGGTGCCGACGCCCTGGGCGCCGTCCTGATCACCGCCGCCCTGATGCTCGGCATCTCCACCATCGTCGGCACCGGCGAGCACGGCTGGGCCTCCGCCCGCACGCTCGGCCTCGGCGCGCTGTCCGTCCTGCTGCTGGCCGCGTTCCTGGTCCGGCAGGCCCGTGCCGCCCATCCGCTGCTGCCGCTGCGGATGTTCCGCTCCCGCAACGTCTCCGGCGCCAACGCGGTGCAGGTGCTGACCATCTCCGGGATGTTCGGCTTCCAGGTCCTGGTCGCCCTCTACCTGCAGAACGTGCTCGGCTACGGCGCCGCCGCCACCGGCCTGGCCCTGCTCCCGGCCGCGGTCGCCATCGGCGTGGTCTCCCTGCTGCTCTCCGCCCGGCTGAACGCCCGGTTCGGCGAGCGCAACGTCCTGCTGGCCGGGCTGGCGCTGCTGGTCGCCGCCCTCGGGCTGCTGACCCGGCTGCCGGCCGGGGCCGACTACGTGCCGCACCTGCTGCCGACCATGCTGCTGATCGGCGGCGGCGGGCTGGTGCTCTCCGGCCTCACCGCCCTGGGCATGTCCGGCGCGGGCGCGGCCGACGCGGGCACCGCCTCGGGCCTCTTCAACACCACCCAGCAGGTCGGCGCCGCCCTCGGGGTCGCCGTCCTCACCACCCTGGCCGACTCCCGCGGCTCCGCCCTGGCGGCCGCCGGTCACCCGGCCGCGGACGCCCTCGCCGGCGGTTTCCGCCTCGCCTTCGCGGTCGCGGCCGGCCTGCTCGCGGTGTCCTTCGTGCTCGCCGCCGTGGTCCTGAAGCCCGCCCCGGCGGCAGCGGACCGCCCGGCGGCGCCGGTGGCCTGACGGACCGGGGAGGGCCGGAGACGCAGCGGAGCGGGCGGCCCGCCGGAGGGGGACTCCGGTGGGCCGCCCGCTCGGTCGGGCGGCGTGGGGGCCGCCCGCCGGCCCCGGGCGGCGTGGGGGTCCGCCCGGGGCGCGGTCGGGCCGAGCCGCGGGCCGGCCCGCCCCCCGTACGGGCCGGTCCGAGGGCTCGTTCCTGACCGCCCCTCAGTGGTGGTCGAAGCTCCACCCGGTGTCCGGTGTTCCGGACTGCCGGGCGGACGTGGAGGGAGTGCGGTCGGAGGGGTCGGTGACGGCGGCGGACACGGTGGTGGCTGTCATGCGGCTCACGCTAAGGGCGGGACACTTCGGCGGCCGCCGAACTGTCCCTGACACCCCTTCCGTCCGGCGGGTCCTGCGGCATGATGGGGACATGCCGCACGATCAGGACGTACCGCTCGCCCGCCTCGCCGCCCTGCTCGCCGATCCCACCCGTGCCACGGTGTGCACGGCCCTGCTCGACGGCCGCGCCTGGAGCGCCAGCGAGCTGGCCCGCCACGCCGGGGTCTCGCCGTCCACCGCCAGTGAGCACCTGTCACGCCTGATCGACGCGACCCTGCTGGTCGAGGAGCGTCAGGGCCGCCACCGGTACGTCCGCTTGGCCGGGTCGGAGGTGGCCGGTCTGATCGAGGACCTCACGGTCTTCGCGCGGTCCGCCTGGCCGAGCCCGGCGGAGCCGCCGCGCAGCCTGCGCGAGTCGACCCGGCGGAGCGCCGAGGCCCGGGCTCGCACCTGCTACGACCACCTGGCCGGCCAGCTCGGCGTGGCGGTGCGCGACGCCAGCGTCGCCCTCGGGCTGGTGGCGGACGAACCGGGCCTCGCGGTGACCGAGCAGGGCTGGGAGTGGCTGGCCGGGCTGGGCGTCGAGCGGCCCACCAGGGCCCGGTCGCGTCCGGCGCTCCGCAGCTGCGTGGACTGGACGGAGCGCCGCCGGCACCTCGGCGGGGTGTACGGGGCCACCGTCCACCGGACGGCGTTCGAGCGGCAGTGGGTGGAGCGGATCGGCTCCGGCCGGGCGCTGCGGCTCACCCCCGCCGGGGCCGACGGGTTCCACGAGCTGCTGGGGCTGGACCTGGCCGCCGCCGGCTGACGCGCCGCGGCGACGGCCCCGGCCCCGGCCCGCGGCGACGGCCCCGGGGCCGGACCGGCCTCAGGGCCAGACCAGGCAGTACAGCTGGTGGCCGGCCTCGTGCAGGCGGTTGGCGAAGTCCTGCCACTCGTGCAGCATGCTGTAGATCACGAAGGCGTCGCGCGGCCCGCGGCGGTCCGGGACGGTGGACCAGATGAAGGCGGCGGCGCCGAGCTCGGTCTCGTCGGCCTTGCGCAGCGGTTCCACGACGTTCTGCGGGAGCTGCACCACGGCGTAGTCGGGGTGCAGCACGACCAGCTCCAGCGGCGGGACCTGGTGCAGCGGGACGCCCTGGATGCCGGTGAGGACCATGGCGCTCATGGTCTCCGGCTTGATCTTGGTGGAGAGGTGCCCGTTGGGGGAGCCGCTGGTCTCCATCAGGTCGCCGAGCCGTCCCAGCGAGCCCAGCTCGCCCGCGTCCAGGCCCAGCCCGCCGGGGCCGAGTGCGGTCGGGACTCTGGCGGCGGTGGCACGGTCGGGTGCGCCGAAGTACTTGTAGGTCACCCCCACGCGTCCCTCACCCCGCCTCTCACCGCCGCGACCGCCACGACCCGTACCCGCTCCCGTACCCCCGCGTGCGGCCTCGGCGGGCCGGCGGGAGCCACCCGCGGCCTCGTCGTAGCCGTCCTGCGCCTCGGACACTCGGACCATCCTCACCGGAATTCGCCGGAATCGACAGACCCCCGCACGCCCGGCGTCCGTCCGGACGTGCTCCTTACCCGTCATGCGCCGCCGTACCCAGCTGAGGCACGCGGCAGTCCTCTTCACACCCCTGCACACCCGGAACCTCGCACACCCCGGGTGGAAAGCCTGAGTACACAGTCTGACTGGTCCGTCACCGGGAGCAGTCAGGGGGCCCGTTGTACGGATAACCGTACAGACTTCCTCGCCCGGATCATCGTTCCAGATGATGAGGTCCGACATGCAGAGGTGAAGGACACGATTTGAGACCATGTCTCCCGTGAGCTACCCCTACGAAGCACCCCAGTCCCAGTCGCTCTTCGACCGCGCCTCGATCGTGACGCCCGGCGGCGTCAACTCCCCGGTGCGCGCCTTCCGCGCGGTGGGCGGCACGCCGCGCTTCATGGTGTCCGGCACCGGCCCCTACCTCACCGACGCCGACGGCCGTGAGTACGTCGACCTGGTGTGCTCGTGGGGTCCGATGATCCTCGGCCACGCGCACCCCGCCGTGATCGACGCCGTCCAGCAGGCGGTCTCCCGCGGCACCTCCTTCGGTACGCCCGGCCAGGGCGAGGTCGAGCTGGCGGAGGAGATCGTCGCCCGGGTCGCCCCGGTCGAGCAGGTCCGCCTGGTCTCCTCCGGCACCGAGGCGACCATGTCCGCGATCCGGCTGGCCCGCGGCTTCACCGGTCGGGCGAAGGTCGTGAAGTTCGCCGGCTGCTACCACGGACATGTGGACGCGCTGCTGGCCGCCGCCGGTTCCGGCGTCGCGACCTTCGGTCTGCCGGACACTCCGGGCGTCACCGGCGCCCAGGCCGGCGACACCATCGTGCTGCCGTACAACGACCTGGCGGCCGTCGAGCGGGCCTTCGAGGCGCACCCGGGCGAGATCGCCTGCGTGATCACCGAGGCCTCGCCCGGGAACATGGGCGTCGTCCCGCCGCTGCCCGGCTTCAACGGCGGCCTGGCCCGGCTCTGCCGGGAGAACGGCGCGCTGTTCATCTCCGACGAGGTGATGACCGGGTTCCGCGTCTCCAGGGCCGGCTGGTACGGCCTGGAGGCGGCGAACGAGGGCTGGGCGCCGGACCTGCTCACCTTCGGCAAGGTGATGGGCGGCGGCTTCCCGGCCGCGGCCTTCGGCGGCCGCGCCGACGTGATGGGCCACCTGGCCCCGGCCGGCCCGGTCTACCAGGCGGGCACCCTCTCCGGGAACCCGATCGCCACCGCGGCCGGCCTGGCCCAGCTGCGCGGCTGCACCGACGAGGTGTACGAGCGGCTGGACCGGGTGGCCGCGGACATCGCCGGCCTCGTCTCGGACGCCCTGCTCAAGGAGGGCGTCGCGCACCGGCTGCAGACGGCCGGGAACATGTTCTCGGTGTTCTTCACCGAGGAGGCGGTCACCACCTACGACGAGGCGAAGACCCAGGAGGCGTTCCGGTTCAACGCCTTCTTCCACTCGATGCTCAGCCAGGGCGTCTACCTCCCGCCGTCCGCCTTCGAGTCCTGGTTCGTCTCGGCGTCCCACGACCAGCGGGCCGTCGACCGGATCGCCGCCGCCCTCCCGGCCGCCGCCCGCGCGGCCGCCGAGGCCACGGCCTAGACCCTACGAAGCCCCAGGAGTACTGAGAAGTGAGCGCCAAGGACATCACCGTCGTCCACCTGATGCGGCACGGTGAGGTGCACAACCCGGAGGGCATCCTGTACGGCCGGCTGCCCGGCTACCGGCTCTCCGAGCTTGGCCGGCAGATGGCCGACCGGGTGGCCGAGGACCTCGCCGACCGGGACATCACCCACGTGGTGGCGTCCCCGCTGGAGCGGGCGCAGGAGACGGCCGAGCCGATCGCCAAGTCGCACGGCCTGGACCTCGCGGTGGACGAGCGGCTGATCGAGGCCGACAACATCTTCCAGGGCAAGACCTTCGGGGTCGGCGACGGTTCGCTGAAGAACCCGGGCTACTGGAAGTACCTGACCAACCCGTTCAAGCCCTCCTGGGGCGAGCCGTACCTGGAGCAGGCGGTGCGGATGATGGGCGCGCTCGCCGCGGCCCGGGACGCCGCCCGCGGGCACGAGGCGGTCTGCGTCAGCCACCAGCTGCCGATCTGGATCGTCCGCTCCTTCGTGGAGCGCCGCCGGCTCTGGCACGACCCGCGCAACCGGCAGTGCTCGCTGGCCTCGCTGACGAGCTTCACCTACGAGGGCGACAAGATCGTCTCGGTGGGCTACCGCGAGCCGGCCCGCGACCTGCTCCCCGCGCACCTGGTCGGCAAGGGCGGTAAGAGCAAGCCGGTGGGCAAGAGCTTCGGCGCCTGACGCGGGGCGCGTAAGCCACGCGTAAGTATGAGCCGGATCACTCGGGAACGACCCGGGTGATCCGGCTCAGTCGCAGGTCAGAGGGGGTGCGACACGGAATGCAGGACCCCCCCGAACCTGCCCGGAACTCCATGCGAAACTTTTCACATGTCTGGCACGACGCGCCCCCGTCCCCGTCTCGCCGCAGCGGCCGCCGCCACCGCCGCCGCTGCCGCACTCGCTCTCACCGGCTGCTCCTCGTCCGGCTCGTCCGGCAGCGGTGACGGCCAGATCGGCTTCGTCAACGCCAAGGGCAACGTCTCCACGGCGGACGCCGGGCACCGCCAGGACGCGCCGGACATCTCCGGCGAGACCCTGGACGGCACCCCGGTCAAGCTGTCGGACTACAAGGGCAAGGTCGTCGTCCTCAACGTCTGGGGCTCCTGGTGCGGTCCGTGCCGCGGCGAGGCGGACGACCTCCAGCGGGTCTGGGAGAAGTACAAGGACCAGGGCGTCCAGTTCCTCGGCATCAACACCCGGGACCCGGAGAAGGCCAACGCCGTCCGCTTCGAGCAGGAGAAGGGCGTCACCTTCCCCAGCCTCTACGACCCGGCCGGCACCCAGCTGCTGAAGTTCCCCAAGGGCAGCCTCAACCCGCAGACGGTGCCCACCACCCTGGTGGTCGACCGGGACGGCAAGCTCGCCGCCCGCGCCGTCGGCGGCCAGGTGGACGACGCCCTGGAGGCGATGCTCCAGCCGGTGGTCGCGGAGCAGAAGCAGTGAGTGCCGCGGTCCAGCTGGCCGACACCACCGGGACCATTCAGAGCGGGGCGCTGCTGATCGCCGCGCCGATCGCGCTGGTGGCCGGGCTGGTCTCGTTCTTCTCGCCGTGCGTGCTGCCGCTCGTGCCCGGCTACCTCTCCTACGTCACCGGCTTCTCCGCCGCCGACCTCGCCGACGCGCGCGGCGGGCGGCGCGGCCGGATGCTGCTCGGGGCGCTGCTGTTCATCCTCGGCTTCACCGCCGTCTTCGTCTCCGGCGGCGCGCTGTTCGGCTACTTCGGCTCGACGCTGCAGGAGCACAAGCGCGTCATCTCGATCGTGCTCGGCGCGCTGACCATCGTCATGGGCCTCGCCTTCATGGGCCTGGTGCCCGGGCTGAGCATGCGCGAGCTGCGCTCGCACCGCCGCCCGGCGGTCGGCCTGCTCGGCGCGCCGATGCTCGGCGTGGTCTTCGGCGTCGGCTGGACGCCGTGCCTCGGCCCGACGCTGGCCGCCGTCCAGAACCTGGCGCTGAACGAGGCCGACGCGGGCCGCGCCGCCCTGCTGATGACCGCCTACTGCCTGGGCCTGGGCGTACCGTTCGTCGTGGCCGCGCTGGCCTTCCGCCGGGCGCTGGGCGCGTTCGGCTGGGTCAAGCGGCACTACCCGCTCGTCATGCGGATCGGTGGCGGCATGCTCGTCGCGGTCGGTCTGCTGCTCGTCACCGGGATCTGGGACTCGATGGTGAACGAGCTGCAGTCCTGGACCGCCGACTTCCAGATCGGAATCTGACCGTGAGCAAGACCACGACCGATACCGGGCTGCCCCCGGCGGCGGCCGAGGACGCGGCCGAGCGGCTGACCACCGCGCCGGTCGAGTCGGACGGCCCCGCGGGCATGGGGGTGCTCGGCTGGCTGCGCTGGGTGTGGCGCCAGCTGACCTCGATGCGGGTCGCGCTGATCCTGCTCTTCCTGCTGTCGCTGGCCGCCATCCCGGGGTCGCTGATCCCGCAGAACGGCCAGAACCAGTTCAAGGTCGAGACGTGGAAGGCGCAGCACACCACGGTCGCGCCGATCTACGAGAAGCTGCAGCTGTTCGACGTCTACAGCTCGGTCTGGTTCTCGGCGATCTACATCCTGCTGTTCGTCTCGCTGGCCGGCTGCATCGTCCCGCGCACCTGGCAGTTCGTCGGCGTGCTGCGGGCCCAGCCCCCGGCCGCGCCGCGCAACCTGACCCGGATGCCGGTCTACGCGGCCTGGCGCACCGACGCGGACGCCGCGACGGTGAACGCCGCCGCGCACCGGCTGCTGCGCGCGCGGCGGTTCCGGGCGCACCGGGCCGACGGCTCGGTGTCCGCCGAGAAGGGCTACCTGCGCGAGGTCGGCAACCTGGTCTTCCACCTGTCGCTGTTCGCGCTGCTCGGCGGCTTCGCCTGGGCGAGCCTGGCCAGCGGTACCGGCGGCAAGCTGATGGTGGCCGGCGAGGGCTACTCCAACACCATCACGCAGCTGGACGACTTCACCGGCTCGCGGTTCTACGGCTCCGACGACCTCGACCCCTTCTACCTGAAGCTGGACAGCTTCAAGTCCCGCTTCCAGAGCAAGGGCGACCAGATCGGCGCCGCCCGCGAGTTCACCGCGAACGTCGAGTACTACGCGGGCAGCGACGCGTCCAAGCTGGCCAAGGGCACGATCGAGGTCAACCACCCGCTGGAGATCGGCGGCAGCAAGGTCTACCTGATCGGCCACGGCTACGCCCCGGTGATCACGGTGAAGAACGCGGCCGGGCAGGTCGTCTACACCGGTGCGACGCCCTTCCTGCCGCAGGACGGCAACCTGACCTCCACCGGTGTCGTCAAGGTCTCCGACTACGGCGAGAAGGACGGCAAGAAGACCCAGCTGGGCTTCTCCGGCTTCTTCCTGCCGACCGCCCCGCTCAGCTTCGACCGCACCGGCCCGATCTCGCTGTTCCCCGGCGACGCCGCCCCGGAGCTGGTGCTCAACGTCTTCGCCGGCGACCTCGGCACCGACTCCGGCCTGCCGCAGAACGTCTACCAGCTCAACCAGAAGAACCTGACCCAGCTCCAGCGGGACGGCCAGCCGGCCAAGGCGCGGCTGAAGCCGGGCCAGACCTGGGAGCTCCCGGACGGCTACGGCACGGCCACCTTCGAGGGCTACAAGCAGTGGGCCAGCTTCAACGTCTCGCACCGCCCGGGCAACGAGATCGCCCTGGCCGGCGGGGTGCTGGCGATCCTGGGCCTGATCGGCTCGCTGTTCGTGCAGCGGCGCCGGATCTGGGTGCGCGCGGTGGCGCTGCCCGGCGGCGGCACCCTGGTCGAGCTGGCCGGGCTGGCCCGCAGCGAGTCGGCGAAGATCGCCGAGGAGCTGGCCGAGCTGGCGGTGGACCTCCAGGACGACGCGCCCGCTCTGGACGACGGGCCGGCCGGCGGGGACGGGCCGGCCGAGGACGCCGCCGACGCCGGGGCCTCCGCAGACCCGAAGGACACCGCGGACCCCCGAGACACCGCAGACCCCGAAGACCCCGCAGTCCCTGCCGACCAGAACTCCAAGGAGTAGACGGTGCACCTCGCCTCGGCGGTCGACCCCCAACTGGCCGACCTCTCCAACAAGCTGATCTATTCGGCCATGGCCGTCTACACGATCGCCATGCTCGCCCACATGTTCGAGTGGACCTTCGGCAGCAAGGGCGCCGTAGCCGTCCGCTCCTCCGAACAGGCGGGCAGCCTGGCCGAGACGGTCGCCGCGGCCGGGTCCACGGGCAAGGGCGCGAAGAAGGTCACCGTCACGGTCGCCTCGGCCGGCGGCGGCACCACCACGCTGACCCGCACCGCCCTGGCGGGCGAGGGCGCGACGGTGGTCACCAGCGGCCGCGGCGAGGACGAGACGGACGGCCCGGGCGCGGCCGGCACCAGCGAGAAGGCCGACCTGGCCGGCCGGATCGCGGTCTCGCTCACCGTCCTGGGCGCCCTGCTGCACGCGGGCGGCGTGTTCACCCGCGGCCTCTCGGTCTCCCGCTGGCCGTGGGGCAACATGTACGAGTTCTCCTGCGCCTTCGCGCTGGCCATGACGGTCGCCTACCTCGGGCTGCTGGCCGCGAAGAAGCAGGTCCGCTGGCTGGGCCTGCCGGTCACCCTGGCGGTCGTGCTGACCCTCGGCATCGCCACCCAGGTGCTGTACACCGAGTCCGAGCAGCTCGTCCCGGCGCTGCACTCGTACTGGCTGGCGATCCACGTCTCCACCGCGATCGTCTGCGGCGGCGCCTTCTACGCGGCGTTCATCGCCACGCTGCTGTACCTGGGCAAGGACTCCTTCGACCAGCGGACGGCGGCCGGCCTGACCAGCGGCCCGCTCGGCACCTCGGCGTCGATCTGGCAGCGCCTGCCCGCCGCGTCCACGCTGGACAAGCTGTCCTACCGGATCAACGCGCTGGTCTTCCCGCTCTGGACCTTCACCATCATCGCGGGCGCGATCTGGGCCGAGGCGGCGTGGGGCAAGTACTGGGAGTGGGACCCGAAGGAGACCTGGTCGTTCATCACCTGGGTCGCCTACGCCTGCTACCTGCACGCCCGCGCGACCGCCGGCTGGAAGGGGCGCAAGGCCGCCTACCTGGCGCTGGCCGCGTTCGCCTGCTGGCTGTTCAACTACTACGGCGTGAACATCTTCGTCACCGGAAAGCACTCCTACGCGGGGATCTGACCGGGGGGACGACACCCACCGGCCCGGCGCTCCAGATCGGAAGCCGGGCCGTGGTGTGACAGGGGTAGTGCGTGCCGGCCACCCGCGCCGGTACGGGGAGGAACACGAGGAGGAGATCGCGCAATGGAGTGCGACGAGGTCATGCTGACCGTCCGAATCACCGCGGCCGAGCAGCTGCTGCTCCGCCGGCTCGCCCAGGGGCACCGCAGCGACGTGTCCGAGGTGGTGGCCGACGGCCTGCTGGACATCATCCCCACGATCAGCTCGCCGGCGGACGCCTACCGGCTGCTGGGCGCGCTCACGGCCCCCGCGCCGTGCGCCCTGACGGTCTGGCTGCCGACGCCGCTGGCCGACCTGCTGGTCCCGGGCGCGGCCCGGATCGCCCAGGTCACCCAGGTGCGGATCGGTTCGGCCAGCGCCATGCTGGGTGCCGCGCTGCGGCTCTGGCTGGCCCAGGACCCGAGCCTGTTGGCCGCCAACCTCAGCGTGATGCACGCCGGGCGGCCGTCCGCGCTGGTCGCGGCCTGAGGGGCCTGAGGGGCCTGAGGGGGTCGAGGGGCGGGAGGGGGCGAGGGGAGGGCGGGGGCCGGGCCGGAGCGGCCCGAGCAGCCCGAGGAGGGGCCCGTACGGGCCCCAGGGGGGTCAGCTGGCGAGCGGCAGCCCCGGGGTCCGGCCCGGGCGGTCGTCGGCCCGCGACCGGGCCGGGGCGTCGCCGGTCGGCTCGGTGAGCACCCGGCACTCGGCGACGGTCCGGTCGTCCTGCACCAGCACCACCCGGACCGGCACCCGCCCGCGGCCGCTGCCGTACCCGTGCCCGTCCTCGTACCCGTTCCCGTGCCCGTCACGGGCCGGCGGAACGGTGCCGCCCTCGGGGACGGCCCGGACCAGGCAGGGCCGGTCCCGCTCGATGAGGCTGTTGAACGAGGACACCAGCTCGACCGGTACCACCGGCTCGCGGTGCAGCCGTTGGGCCGCCTGCCGGGCGGCCTCCAGCACCAGCATCCCGGGCACGTGGTCGGCCGCCTGGTCGAACAGCACCGGGTGCCCGGCGTCGGCGCGCAGGAGCCAGCTGCCCGGCACCGGCGACGGCGCGAGGACGGCGTCGGCACCCCGGTCGAGGACGGCCGGCTCGGGCGCCCAGGGGGCGCCGTGGTGCCCCGGCCCGACGGGGGCCGGTCTCGCGTCCCCGCGCAGCCGGGCGTAGGCGACGGGGGAGTACACCCGCAGCTGGCCGGCGGCCCGCCCGACCGGCCGGCCGTCCCGCCGGATCTCGGCCTGCACTCGCAGCGAGGCCAGCCGGCCGTTGCGGATCCGGACGTCGTGGCAGCCGATCTCCAGCATCAGGCAGGCCGGCGCGCCGGTGGCGGCGAGGCCGTCCACCCCGTCCGGGCCGAGCGCGTAGCAGAGCTCGTCGAGCGCGAACTGGTGGCCGCGCGGCACGCCGAAGCCGACGTGGCCGATCAGCAGCCCGGCCTGCCGGACGGTCTCGGCCAGCAGCAGCGGGTCATGGTGCCGGACGCCGGGCAGCCGGTGGGCGCCGTGCGCCCGGGGCCACTGCGCGCCGACCAGGAAGTCGTACGGGCCGGTGGACTGCCAGCCGGTGATCAGGACCTCGGAGACGGCGGCGCGGTGGACCAGGTGCCGGGAGACGGTCCGCTCGTGGAAGTCGTAGCCGGGGCCCGGGTGGCTGTACGAACCGGGGTGCGGGTACGGACCGCGGTCGTCCGGTTCAAAGAACAAAGGCATGACGGGCCCACTCCCGGGTGTCGGTCGACCGGCCGCACCGGGCGGCCAGACCAAAAATACAGACCACCCGGTTTGCTGTCAGCAGTCGGGGTCCCGCTGCCGAACACTTGGCGTGACCACGTTACCGGGCCCGTGCGCCAAGGCAATCCCCGGCTGCACGACGTCCGACGTTGGAGGGGGGTTACTCCCCGCTGGACGGCGGGGGCCGCCGAGGGGCTAGATTAGATACCAACCATGCGGTTTCGGGCGGGCCGTCCGCATGCGAGGCGTCGCCCCGGACGGCGGTGCAGTGACAGCAGCGGGGCGAGCCGGGATCTCCCCGAGACCGAGGCCGGAGGGGCCCAGTGGTCAAGCAGGAACGCGCGGGGAGGACCAGGCGGGCCGTGCTGCTCGCGGCGGCGGACACGTTCGCGGACGCGGGGTTCGAGTCGGCCAGCCTGATCGACATCAGTCGCCGGGCGGGGGTCAGCAAGGGCGCGCTCTACTTCCACTTCGTCTCCAAGCAGGCGCTCGCGGACGGCGTCCGCGCGGCGGCCGCCCGCGAGATCGGCGCGGCCGCGCTGCAGGCCCGGCGCTGCGCCGGTCCGGCCCTGCAGTCCCTGATCGACTTCTCGCACGAGCTGGCCCGGCTGGTCCGCGAGGACGTCGTGGTCCGGGCCGGCGTCCAGCTCGGCCAAGGCGGCCGGGGCGGCGCCGCGGACGCCTGGCGCAGCCTGGGGGCGGTGTTCGGCCGGCTGCTGGAGCGGGCCCACGCGGCCGGCGAGCTGCACCCCGGCACGGACCTCCGGCAGGCCGCCGAGCTGCTGACCACGCTGGCGGCCGGGCTGGTGCTGCTCGCCCCGGACGACGGCGACCGCCTCCGGCCGGAGGCCGTGCACAGCCTGTGGACGGCCGCCCTGCCGGCGCTGGTCCCGGCGGAGCGCTGCGCCGCGTACCGCGTCTGAGCCGTCACCGCGAGCCGGGACCGGGCACAGACCGGTCAGTCGGTATTCGGCCGGCCCCACGGCCTCCGGGTACGCGCCCGCGCCGCGTTCCGGCCCCGGGTCACCCGGCTCCGGGAACGCCGTGGGCCGGCCACCCGGGAGGGGTGACCGGCCCACGGGCGGGTGCTCGCGGAGCCGCGTCAGGCGGCCTGCTGCCAGCTGACCGGCGAGAAGTACGCCGGGCGGCGCTCCAGGCGGTGCCAGTTGGCGATCGGCTCGACCGGCGCGACGGCGGTCGCGGCCTGCTGGGCGGCCGCGGCGCGGGCCATCAGCACGGCGGTCAGGGCCGCGAGCTCCTCGTCGGAGAGCGAGCCGCGGACGATGCGGACGAGAGGTTCGGCGGAAGCGGTCATGGTGTGGTTTTCTCCCCCTGCACGTGTCTGGTGAATGGTCAGCAGAACTTCGGTGCTACATGGGCGGGTTGCCGTGCTTGCGGCTCGGCAGGTCGGCGTGCTTGGTGCGGAGCATGGCCAGCGAGGAGGCGAGCACCTGACGGGTCTCGGCCGGGTCGATGACGTCGTCCACGAGGCCGCGCTCGGCCGCGTAGTACGGGTGCATCAGCTCGCTCTTGTACTCCTTGATCTTCTGCGCGCGCATCGCCTCGGGGTCCTCGGCGCCGTTGATGTCCCGGCGGAAGATCACGTTGGCGGCGCCCTCGGCGCCCATCACGGCGATCTCGTTGGTCGGCCAGGCGAACGAGAGGTCCGCGCCGATCGAACGGGAGTCCATCACGATGTACGCGCCGCCGTAGGCCTTGCGCAGGATCAGCTGGATGCGCGGCACGGTGGCGTTGCAGTAGGCGTAGAGCAGCTTGGCGCCGTGCCGGATGATGCCGTCGTGCTCCTGGTCGACGCCGGGCAGGAAGCCGGGGACGTCGAGCATGGTGACCAGCGGGATGTTGAAGGCGTCGCACATCTGGACGAAGCGCGCGGCCTTCTCGCTCGCGTTGATGTCGAGCACGCCGGCCAGCGACTGCGGCTGGTTGGCGATGATGCCGGTGACGTGGCCGTCGATCCGGGCCAGCACGCACAGCACGTTGGTGGCCCAGCGCTCGTGGACCTCCAGGTACTCGCCGTGGTCGACGATCTCCTCGATGACCTTGCGCATGTCGTACGGCCGGTTGCCGTCGGCGGGCACCAGGTCGAGCAGCGCGTCGTTGCGGCGGTCGACCGGGTCGTCGTTGACGGCGGTCGGCGGCATCTCGCGGTTGTTCTGCGGCAGCAGCGAGAGGAGGTAGCGGACCTCCTCGATGCAGGACTGCTCGTCGTCGTACGCGAAGTGCGAGACGCCGGAGACCCCGGAGTGGACGTCGGCGCCGCCGAGCCCGTTCTGGGTGATCTTCTCTCCGGTCACGGCCTGGACGACGTCGGGGCCGGTGATGAACATCTGGGAGGTCTCGCGGACCATGAAGATGAAGTCGGTCAGGGCCGGGGAGTAGGCGGCGCCGCCGGCGCAGGGGCCGAGCATGACCGAGATCTGCGGGATGACGCCGGAGGCGCGGGTGTTGCGCTGGAAGATGCCGCC